>NZ_PGCK01000002.1:300000-409498 GCF_021023085.1 Methanooceanicella nereidis
ACAAGAGATACCTCGAGATGTTCGGTTATCACTTAGAATTGATGACCGACACTGAAGTCATAGCATACTTATTCGACCTGCTTGTCAGGCGTCATAAATTACCGATCGACATTGCCACAAAGGCACTGGCACCGCCATTCTGGAAGGATATAGACAGGATGGCCCCCGAGCAGAAGAAAGCGTACGAGGCCATCAGGATGGTCTACGGCAGCGCGCTGATGAACGGACCGTTCTCGATACTCGTCGGATTTAACAGGGGCATGGTCGGCCTGAACGACCGTATCAAGCTCAGGCCTATGATAGCAGCGACTAAAGGCGATTTCCTGTACATGGCATCCGAAGAGTCGGCCATCAGGATAATCGAGCCGGAGCCGGAACACGTATGGGCGCCGAAAGCGGGAACGCCCGTTATCGGATTACTTGAGGAGGACGTCGAATGATCTCGAACGTACCGCCAGAGTTCAACGTCGACATCAGCGACAGAAAATGTGTAAAGTGCAAAAGATGCACGAAGGAATGCGGTTTCGATGCGCTGAGCTACAGTAAGGAGTTTGACTGTATCATCGCCGATGACTCGAAGTGCGTAGCATGCCACAGATGCGTCACGTTCTGTCCCAAGAACGCGATAACGATCAGGGAGAACCAGCTGGCATACAAGAATAATTACAATTTCACCGCCAGTGTCAGGAAAAACATTCAGAAACAGGCAAACACAGGCGGAATACTGCTTACAGCAATGGGTAACGACAGGCCATACCCGATATACTGGGACCACATGCTCATAGATGCCTGCCAGGTAACCAACCCGTCTATCGACCCGCTCAGGGAGCCGATGGAGCTAAGGACCTACATCGGCAGGAAGCCGGACAGCCTTGAGTTCGAGACCGTGGATGGAAAACTTAAGCTGAAGACCAGGATAGGCCCCAACATCAAGATCGACGTGCCTGTCGTGTTCGCTGCGATGTCATACGGCTCGGTCAGCTATAACGTTCATAAATCGCTCATGAAGGCGGCACAGAACTGCGGAACACTGATGAATACCGGAGAGGGAGGCCTTCACAAGGACTTCTACGAGTATAAGGACAACGTCATTGTACAGTGCGCATCGGGAAGGTTCGGCGTTCACGGAGACTATCTTAATGCCGGCGCAGCCATCGAGATCAAGGTAGGCCAGGGAGCCAAGCCCGGTATCGGAGGCCACTTACCGGGCGAGAAAGTCGACGAGGAAGTGTCGAAGACCCGTATGATACCGCAGGGATCCGACGCGATATCCCCGGCACCGCATCACGATATTTACTCCATAGAGGACCTTTCGCAGCTGATATACGCACTGAAAGAGGCCACGGAATACAAGAAACCGATCTCGGTCAAGGTCGCGGCTGTTCATAACATAGCAGCCATATGCAGCGGTATCGTTCGCGCAGGGGCGGATATAGTCACCATAGACGGCTTCAGGGGAGGCACTGGCGCTGCACCGCTCGTCATACGCGATAACGTAGGCATACCGATCGAGCTTGCACTCGCCGCTGTCGACGACAGGCTGAGAAAAGAGGGCATACGCAACCATGCATCAATCATCTGCGGCGGCGGTATAAGGCACAGCGGAGATGTCATCAAGGCCATCGCCCTGGGTGCCGACGCAGTGATGATAGGTACATCCGCACTGGTGGCGCTTGGCTGCAGAGTGTGTCAGAAGTGCAATACAGGAAAGTGTTCCTGGGGCATTGCCACCCAGAAGCCCCATCTGACCGCAAGGCTCGACCCCGAGGAAGGCGCGCTCAGGCTTACCAACCTCCTGAACGGGTGGAGCCATGAGATACAGGAAGTTCTCGGCGCGTTAGGCGTGAACTCCCTGGAAAGCCTTAGAGGCAACAGGGAAAGGCTTCGCGGAATAGGGCTGGATGAAAAGACACTTGAAATACTGGGCATAAAGCCTGCAGGGAGATGAACATATGAAGATAGACGCGAACGAGATGAATTATAAGGACCTTAACAATAAGGTCCGCAAGCTAGTCGAGGACGGAGAGGCCTGCATCGAGCTGGACCATATCTGCGGCCAGAAGTTCATCGGTGACGGGTTAAAGGGAAGGTCGAAGATAGTCATAAACGGTGTGCCCGGTAACGACCTTGCCGCGTTTATGGACGGCCCGGAAATAATAGTGCATTCCAACGGACAGGACGGTATCGGCAATACAATGAACTCCGGTAAGGTAGTCATCCATGGACACGCGGGAGACGTCATAGGCTATGCCATGAGGGGCGGAAAGATATTCATCAAAGGCGATGTAGGCTATCGCGTCGGCATACACATGAAATCTTACGGCAATCACATTCCGTGCATAGTTGTAGGCGGTACTGCCAGCAACTTCTTCGGCGAGTATATGGCCGGAGGAGTCATGGTGCTTCTGGGACTCGGGGAACACAATGGCGATCCGATCTCGGGAGATTACACCGGCACGGGAATGCACGGCGGTGTCATCTACGTCAGAGGCGACATTGATGACTCGTACCTGGGAAGAGAGGTAAAAAAAGTAGAGCTTGACTCCCATGATATTTCCAGGCTGTGCAAGCTTGTAGCGGAGTACTGCTCTCACTTCGGATACGATTATGACGAGGTCATGAGCAAGCCATTCATAAAGCTCGTACCGAAGTCACACAGGCCTTATGGCAACATGTACGCCCATTAGGCCTTGATTATTTTCCTTTTTTTAACATGCCTCTGTTCATTATGTTATAATAACACCTTAGCCACGGTTTTATCGCTATTATCAAGGACATTTGTTTTTAGATAGTATAAAAAATCCTAATTCATGTCAATGAGCAGGATACTGATAATGTTATTCGTTCTGATAATGTTCGTAATAATCTGGCGGCTAATTGATCTTCTGCTCGGCACCGCGCTGGGAATTTTCATATGGGCATTGAAAACGGCACTGTTCTTGATATTAATGTACGCCATATACATACTGTTCATAAGGCAATCGCCCGTAACAGCATAGGCTAACGTTTATACGCTTATAGTACAAATAATAAAAATACAATAACTAAAAAATAAATATCATATATAGTATTGTTGATTCTATAATTGTGGGGTAATCGCTTGTTCGTGCCAAAGATCTATGACCGGAACGGCCTGGACGCTTACAGGATAGTGGGTAGCGATGGCAGCGAATTTTTTTATGAAGGCGAGATAGAGCACGTTAACGATCAGGTCTTTAAGGACGAGCAGGGAAAAATGTATCTGCCGCTTATCACGAATCTTCGAGACGGTACAAAATACTATGTGGAAGTGGAAGTAGAGGCCCCGTTGATAAAGACATCAGGTGAAGAGCCTGAAGAAGAAAAAAATATTGCAAGCCTTATACTTGCATCCCCCAGAAATGTCGACAACTATCCCGAAGATATCACAGCCACAGCCGGAAGGCAAATTACGGGCGAAGAGAGACCTTTGCAGGAAACCAAAGATGTTGAAACTGAAGACAACATTACTCATGTCCAGGGATTTGAGAAGGGTCCAATACCGCAGGAGGTCCCTGAGATCGAAGAGCGGGTTCCCGATGCAGTTGTGAGACCCGAAGAGAGTATATCGGAAAACGCCCCGGAAAAACCGCCTGATTATGAGCGACCGGAAAGATCGAGGGGAAGAATGCCGTCTTTTATGATCGTGGGGTTTGTTGCAATCATTATAATAATCGTGGCGATTTCCAGCGCATATATTTTGAAGCCGGATATGATAAAAGGCTATATGTCGACAGGAGCGACGACCACGCCTTCAGCTACCATTACAGCTACGCCTGTACCGACTGCCGATCCGACGGTATCTCCGACTGAAGAGCCCGTCAGCATGAGCATATATGATACCATGATGCTTTTGTCCTCGGCAATAGACGGGTCGGACGGATCTGTGAAGGCCTATGCGGATAATAGTATTAGCCAGGACTCGACAGATAGTGGAAATAAGCTAGCCGCCATCCTTGACATCTATGAGAAGGTATGCGCGGATTGGTCTATGGCAGAGCCGGGAAACCAGTTGCCTGGTCATCCGGCGGTCACAGTAAAAACGATGAATGGTGATATGAAGGACTATAGCGTGCTGATGTGCTCGCTTGCAAAGTCCCTCGGTTTTGAATCGCGTATCGTGGTCTCTTTTACCGATGAAGGCCAGAAATTTTATCCGGAGATAATGGTAGCTTCTGACGAGACAACATTTGATAATGTAAAAAATTATCTTTATTCAAGGTATAGAATTGACAGGCCATATGTCCATACAGGTGATTCGGAATACTGGATAAACCTGGAAATAGATTCTCCCGGAGCCGTTATCAATTCTTCCGAAGAATACGCCGTCTATCCTGAAGGTTACATCGTGAAGCTCATGACAGGCTCTTGAGGAACAGGCCGGCCAGGTTTTACCAAAACTTATGGAGCCGCAATACGCGTTTTTTAGACCTTATTTGCCGGGAAATATTGAAGTATTTCCTTTTATTACGTCCATATTTTATTTAAATAAAGTAGAATTTTTATAAATATAAAAGCCTGTTTCCGGATTATTTATACAGTGGTGGGTTTTATGGCGATCGACACGACATTGTTTGGCAATACAGGGGTAAGGGTCACTCGCATCGGACTGGGCGGTGAGGGCGTCCTCCGCACATATGGAATGGAAAAAGAAGCTGAAGCGGTCATAAAAGAAGCGACAGAAAAAGGCATAACATATTACGATTGCGCGAAAGCATATGCAGGCAGCCAGGGGTATTATGGTAATTTCTGGTCAAAATACAGGGACGTTCGTGCCGGGATCTTTCAGGCAAGTAAATCGGCATCACGCGACAGGTCAGGAGCGCTGAGCGACCTTAGTGAGACATTGCGGACAATGAGCTTAGAGCACCTTGACCTCTGGCAGATCCACGACGTAAGGACCAGGGAGGATATAAAGGAGATAGAGGAGCCCGGAGGAGCCCTGGAAGCTTTCATTGAGGCGAAAGGCTCGGGAAAGGTGCGGTTTATCGGTGTGACCGGCCATCATGACCCGGAAATTTTGACCTATGCTGTGGAGAACTGGCCTGTAGACTCCGTTATGATGCCTGTGAACCCTGTTGAAGGATCTATCGGAGGATTTTTAGACAGCACATTGATAGCCGCGAGAAAAAAAAGCATAGCGGTGATAGGAATGAAGATACTCGGCGCTCAAAACTATATTTTTCCGGATGAAGGGATAACACCAGATGTGTTGATAAGATACGCGCTATCGCAGGATATTGATGTGGCCATAGTCGGATGCTCGAACATTGGCGAAGTGAGGACGCTTGTAAATTGCGGGACAAAAATTATGCCCATGACGGAAGAAGAGCGAGAAGATCTTGTGGATCTGTTCAGGCCCTATGCTAAAAAACTTGCATATTACCGCGGCGTATTGTAAAAAAAGTGGCTGAGTGAGCGCCTCAGCAAGTTGATTACGACGGCATCATCACTTTGTCTATGACGTGTATCACACCGTTATTTGTCATTATGTCAGCATTGGTGACTGTTGCGCCATCGACCATTACTTTGTCACCTATTACAGTGACCTTAAGCTCCTGGCCCTGGACGGTCTTAAGCGTCTTCATGTTCTTAATGTCGGCAGCGGTAAGCTTACCCGGCACTACATGGTAGGTCAGGATATTTTTAAGCTTAGGCTTGTCATTGACCAATGACTGCACGGTCCCTGCAGGCAGCTTATCAAAGGCGGCATCGGTCGGGGCGAATACGGTGAACGGTCCTTTTCCGCTTAACGTATCCTGAAGGTCCGCGGCCTTTACCGCTGTTATCAGCGTGTTGAATTGTCCAGAGTCCTGTGCGACCTGTACGATATTCTTATCAGCCATCATCTGGTTTGATGTCGCCAAAGCAGGAGAAGCGAACACTGACACCATAGCAGCTAATAAAAGAACTGTTAGTAATTTTTTATATCCATCCATCCTTTACACCATCAAGACAATATTATTTCAATTTTTTATAGATTCGCAAAAGAACATAATTAATAAATCAGGTGTTAACCGCGTTTATACGGAAATCGCGAAAGGATAAAAAAGGCATACGTAAGTATGCCCTATAAAAAAGATAAATTAGTGCTGCCCGATCAGGGCGTGAGCCTTACGCGGTCTCTCGGGAACAGCACGGCTTCCCTGACGTTGTTCAGGTTAAGCATGGTCTGCAATAGCCTCTCGGCTCCCAGTCCCCATCCTGCGTGAGGAGGCATGCCAAAACGGAACGCGTCAAGGTAGAACTTGAAGCTTTCAGGGTTGAGGTCCCTTGCCTCGAGATTCATGACAAGCTCATCGTGACGGTGCTCTCTCTGCGCCCCCGAGGAAAGTTCCATGCGCGGATGCATCAGGTCAAACGCCTTACAGACCGACGGATCCGAATCGCAAGACTGAGAGTAGAATGCCCTGATGCCTGTCGGCCAGTCCACGATGAAGTAGTGCTCCCCTATGGCCTGCCCGAGGTAATTCTCTGCCTGCGTTGTAAGGTCGTCGCCGTAATCCAGTTCAGCGCACTCAGGATCATTCTTGATGATGTCCATCGCTTCCTTATATTTAAGCCTCTTGAAGGGAGTTTTCGGGACCTGTAGATCGATGTTCAGCAGCTTTAGCTGTTTCTCGCAATTGTCCTTAACATACTGATAGACATATGCGATAGTATTTTCCAGTAATTCCATCGCGTCCTCATGAGTCGCGAATGAAAGCTCCACGTCGATGGATGTCGCCTCGTTAAGATGCTTACGTGTCGCATGCTCTTCGGCCCGGAATATCGGGCCTATCTCATATACGCGGTCCATTCCGGCAGCCATCATCATCTGCTTATAAAGCTGCGGGCTCTGGTTAAGGAAAGCCTCGCGCTCAAAATAGGATATGGGGAAAAGCGCAGTGCCGCCTTCCGTAGCGGTGGCCACGATCTTAGGGGTCGCTATCTCCAGGCAACCCTGCGAGCAGAGATAATCCCTGACGGCTTTTATCATATTGGACCTGATAATGAATACTGCGGTGACCTCCGGGCTCCTGATATCGATGAACCTGGCGTCAAGCCTTGTGTCAAGCTCCGCCGGGACCTTTCCAGTGGGATCCAGCGGCAGCGGCGAATCCGCAAGCGATAATACCTCTATGCAGGATGGTATGAGCTCAAAGCCGCTAGGGGCTTTAGCCTCTGCTTTTACGGCCGCCGTGACAGAAACCACGGATTCGCGGCTTAAGCCTTTTAGCTTATCGACGACCTCTTTCGGGACTTTCTTCTTGGGCATCGTGACCTGCATAAGGCCTTCCCTGTCCCTGACTATTAAAAACGCTAAACCTCCGAAATCACGGATCTCGTGCACCCAGCCGTTAATAACGACCGTATCGCCGTTCATTTCCGGCTTTATGTCCTTAGAATAGTGAGTCCTCTTCATCATTCAAACCTCTTTGCCACCGATCTTGCGTGAGCGTCAAAACCCTCAATGTTGGCCAGCGCTATGATCGTATCCTTAATGCCCTCCAGCCCTTCGCGGTCAATGACCTGAATGCTCGTGGTCTTTATGAATTGCATCGTGTTCATGCCCGAGAACGTTTTCGCGTAGCCCCCGGTCGGCAGGACGTGATTGGCGCCGCTGGCGTAATCGCCCGCTGCAACTGGAGCATATTCTCCTACGTACACAGTGCCTGCGTTCTTTACTCTGTTAAGCACGGACAGCGGGTCACGGACCATTATTTCCACGTGTTCCGGCGCTATAAAATTACATACTTCGGCCGCGGACTCCAGGTCCTTTACCACATATATGCCCTTGCTCGCTTTCTCTATTATCTCCTTTCGCGCCGCCTTAGCCGTCTGGACCGCGATCTCGTTCTCCACGGCATCCGCCAGAAGCCTGGACGTCGTAAGCAGTATCGACATGGCATTTACATCGTGCTCGCCCTGTGCGATCATGTCCGCAGCGATAAAGACCGGGTTAGCGCCTTCATCCGCGATGACGACGATCTCGCTAGGTCCGGCAGGCATATCGATCTCTACGGAGTCCCTCACGTACATTTTAGCGGCCGTGACGTATATGTTACCTGGCCCTACTATCTTTTCCACCTTAGGTATTGTCCCGGTACCATATGCCATTGCCGATATCGCCTGTACGCCGCCTACCTTGAATATCCGGTCGGCTCCCGCCATATCCAGGGCTGTCAGTGTGAGCGGGTGTATCGACCCGTCCTTTCTTGGCGGTGTGCATGCGATGACCTCCGGGACTCCTGCCACCCTTGCCGGTATGACCAGCATGAGCGCCGAAGACGGGTATGAGCCCATCCCTCCGGGCACATATGCGCCTATGCGGGACAGCGGCGTATATTTTTGCCCCAGCCTTATGCCGGGGTAGATCTCCGTAAGCCACGTCTCAGTCGATGGTAATTGCAAAGCGTGAAAAGCCTGAATATTTTCTATAGCAGCTTCCAGATGGCCTATTGTCTCATAGTCGATAAGCTCTTCGGCATTATAGATCTCATCTTCCGTCACCTCTAAGCTCTCAATGTCTACGCCGTCAAATTGCTTTGTGTACTTTTTAACCGCAGCATCGCCGTTCGACCTGACATCGTCGGCGACCAGCTTCACGGAGCCCATCACTGACTCTATGCTGGTCCTGCGCTTAAAGAGCTCCTTCAGCACATCTTCATCTATGTTAGAAAGCTGCCTTATCATCCAGTCCTCTCCTGTTCGTACACCATGCCATCCCGGATGGCCACGGTGTATATTAGATACATTACATTTTTGCTTTTGCATAATACATCTAAATGTTCTTTAAACTTTGCGTTAAAAGACCATAAACCAAAAACTATTTTCTTTAATAACCAGATACAGAAGCAAAATTCGAAGGTATCTTATGGAAGATCAGTGCCGGCAGGAACTTAAAAAAAGAGAGGCCGAACCGGGAATAAACATCAGAAAAGCCGTGGGCAGCGATGCTGAAGAGATGTTCAGGCTTGAATGTTTGTGCTTTGACATAGAAGCGTTTTCGATCGAACAGCTAAGGTACCTCATCCATACGAGGACGTCAATACCTCTTGTCGCCGAATTTGACGAACATTTCGCCGGTTTCGTCATCGGGCTCACCAACAGGAACAGGGGCGGCATTTATGGCAGGATATACACTCTCGATGTAGACCCTGCATGCCGTGGAAAAGGAATCGGGATGGTCTTAATGTCCCGTGTCCTTGAAGAGCTGAAAAGGGCGGGATGTAAGAAATGCTTCCTGGAAGTAAAAGTGGAGAACAAGAGCGCTATATCATTATATAAAAAGCTGGGCTTCGAGGAAAAGGATACTATTTTAGACTATTATGCGAAAGGAGTCCACGCAATAAAGATGAAGAAGGACCTGAAAGAGCCTGGTCGTTGAACATATACGTGATGCACAGCGCGGCACAGGTCAGGTTAAGCGCTATTAACCCCACGGATATAAGATAAGACGATGATCCTATCAAAGAATACAACAAGGATACGTCTGTCCCGGGGGTATAGTTTAATGCATATAATGAAGTGCGCACTGCGATGAACAGCGTTACGGGGCCTGCATCGATTAATAAAGTCGCGAAGGCTAAAACTGTCGTCATTGCCAGGCCTGCCATGTAAAGCAGTATCATGCCAGAATCATCTTTTATGGCTGTGTGCGTTGTGGAAGCATCCAGGCCGAAGTAATTAACGTATATGCCGTACACTTGCCCTTCAAACGCTTTTACGATAACGGCGTGAGCGCATTCGTGGACATAGCCATAGAGTATATTTGCCGCCCAGAGCGCCAGAACAAGGCACATTACCTTAAAAATCACATGCGATGTAACTTCGACAGAGAGTGTATCCTTAAGAAGCATGTATTATGAAAAAATTAAATAAACTTATAAATCCTTTCTCCTGGATTTTGAAAATTTTTTTATAATTAACTGTGAATATGAAAATATTTTCCCAAGTAATAAATTTATAGTCTAATTATAAATAAATTAAAAAAGGAATGTTTTTATATTATGCTAGTTATACATTAATTGGTTGCTATGGAAGCAGTTAAAAACCACCTATTATCGATGCTTCAGCAAGACGCCGGGAACGCGTGCACATATTTCAAACGCAGGACAACGGGGATCATCTCGAACGTCCTCGGGGACTATTACATAACCCAGCACATGAGAACGTATATACTCAGGGCCAGCGGAATGAGGCTCGGTAAAGGCGTAAGGATCAGGGCCCCTATGCACGTGGAAAGGCCGGACCGGCTCACGATAGGCGAGTCATCGTTCATCAACAGGGAAGTTTACATCGATAATACGGCAGCCCCGGTCCATATTGGTAAGAACGTCATAATAGGGTTCAGGACTTCGATAACCACATCCAGCCACGACCCAAGGTCAAGAGATATGGAAGGCAGGGCTATCACCATCGGCGACGATGTCTGGATAGGTGCCTGCGCCACGATATTGCCGGGAATAAAGATCGGCGACGGGGCGGTAGTAGCGGGCGGAGCTGTGATCACAAAGGACGTAGAGCCTTATACGATGGTAGGAGGAGTCCCGGCCAGGCCAATAAAAAGCCTAAGAGATGATCAGTAATGAGCATGCTTGATAAAAACAATGTATTATTTACGGGCATCATCGCAATGGTGCTGATAAGCCTGGTCACAGGCATATATCTAATCTCATCAGCACCCGCCGAAACTGTGGAAGAGCGCAATACAGCCATGTTTATGTTCACTTCAGACATCGAAAAGAACATCACAGAAACCCCTGCCACGATCAAGGTGCCTTTCTATATAGAAAACCATGAAGGAAGGGACATAGAGTATAGATATAGCATTGACCTTTTCCTTAAGGACGGATTCTTCCATCAGAGCCTTGACAAAAAGGACGCATGGACAGAGGACCTGAACGTTGGGCAAATATTCAACGCAGCTTCCGGCAGCGTTTACGTGCGGGACGGGGAGATACAAAAAGTGGAATGTGAAGTGCCATTTTCATATGACGGCCTCTGGAAATACTCGAATATCACTTTGGGCGACGACGACTGGAAATACATGAACATCACCATAAAATTATACAAAGACGGCTCGGATGAGATCTACAGGTCCCTGAAGCTATGGGCGCTTAACAAGATATAATGAGTTGAACGCTTCAAAATTGCCTGTTCCATTATGTATTTTTTCTAATTTTTATAGCCGCGATGATTGTACAAAATAGTACAGGATTAAAACAACAAGCTCACAAAGGCAAACAAGGACCATTATCTTCCACCACAAAGCGCTCGAAGGCGAAAAAGGTCCACAAATTTTTTTAAAGTATATGTTAATCTTCTAAAAAAGTCCTTTGTGTACCCTTGTGCCCGTTGAGCCCTTAGTGGTGGAAACTGGTGTACCCTTGTGCCCGTTGAGCGCTTTGTGGTTAACAAATTAGAGAACTTCGAGCTCTTTGCGGGGAAATAGAGTGAATCAGATTGTAATACCAGAGGAAATAGTCTGAATACGTATATAGCGGATGTACTGATGTTCTTCATTTAATTTTTATAACTTGTAAGCTTTTTCTTTGCCTGGCTTCGTACTGGCATATACCGGATCCGGTTCTCTGCCATCTTGACCAGGGCGCCCAGCTTTCTTGCATCACTGTACTTCCTGAACATCAGCTCCGAGTTTACATAGTCCAGCTCGGAAGACATGTATTTCCATGCGAGCTCTATATCGCCGAAGTCCATTTGCCTTGACCTTATCACGCAGTTGAAACCGTCATAGGACCCGAATCCGGCATCCTCTTTTATCAGTTTTTCCTTCAGGGCATCCTCCCTTAATCCGGTGCCATGGTAAGGCGTCATAAGAGAAACGACGCTGCGGATGTTTATTTTTCTCGCATAGTCAAGATTCCGGGATACGCTGTCCCAGGTCTCTCCCGGAAAGCCCACAATATAAAATCCGGTAAGATCGATGTTATGCGACCTGCACACATCTATCATCCGTTCTATCTTTGGCACGGAACCGGGGTCCTGGCCGATCTCGGACAATGTGCTGTCATCCGTCGATTCTATGCCGGTCATGATACGCGCGCACCCGGCCTTTGCCATGATATTTATCAGTTCCTCGTTGAGGTTCTGCAGATCCACTTCGCAGGTCCATCTCCACCGGCGGCCGCTCCCGACGATGCTGTTACAAAGACCAACAAGCCTATTCTTATTAAGGGCGAAATTCGGGTCCCTGAACTGTATGTTCGTCGCCCCGAACCGCTCTTTGAGATAGATGAGCTCCCCGAGCACGGATTCCGGTCCCCTCGAGCGCCATTTTCTCCCGTGATGCACGGGGTAAGGGCACATGTTACACTTATTCGGGCATCCCCTGCTGGAAAGCACGTAAAATGTAAAGTCTTCGACCTTGTGCCTGAACGCATAATATTTCAAAGGTATAAGATGCCATGCGGGGTACGGGAGGGATTCGATATCCTGACAATAGACCCAGTCAGAAGTGATCTTCAGACCTTCGTCATCCCGGTATAATACACCTTCGCATGATCGTATATCACCCGATGCTAACACATCAGATATTACAGCTTCCGGCTCTCCGAACAGTAAAAAATCGCCCTTGAATTCGTCTATCCAGTGATCATAGGTATTTTTTATGACCGGGCCGAATCCAAAGACTTTTGCGGACGGGCATCTCTCTTTTATCCCGTTGATGAGCTTGATGTCAGGTATTAATGAAGGAAGGGAAATACGTACCCCGATGGCATCCGGATCTTTTTTTACGGCATTAGTTATGGTTTGCTCCGCGGACATTCTCATAGCAAGGGCGTCGACGATCTCTACGCTGTTACCGCTTGACTCGAGTACTGAGGCTGAATATAATAGATCCATGGGCGGGCCTGAATGCTGTTCCAGATTAAAATTATAAAACAGGCTTTTCAGGAAAGATATCCCGGGGCTGGTCCCGAGCCCTCCTGCCATATCCCTGAAAGACATGTGTCCCGGTATCTCCGGTGGGTTCACAAGAACGATATTCACGGCTATTTCTCCTGTAGTAAGCGCTATGTATGTCCACAAAAATATAGCTGAACAAAAAGGAAATAGTTTAGTTACGGATTAAGCGGTTAAAGGCCGATATCCTCTATTAAAACCGGTAAGCGATAAAGGGTCATGCTTCCGGGATCAAGACCACGAGCCTGCAGCCTTTTGTATGATCGCCCGGCACCCTGTCCTCCACCCGGAATGTCCCGTTGAAATCGTCCACGAGCATCTTTGTCAGGCAAAGGCCGAAGCCTTTTCCCGATGCCCTTGTCTTGATAAGCGATAGCCTTTCGAACAGTTTGTTCTTTAGACTGTCCGGTATCCCCGGGCCGTTATCCTCAACTATGACCTTACAATAATCCTTACAATTTTCCGTGACCTTCGACAGTTCTATATTTATGACAAGGGGGCCGTTAGAATGTTTTATCGCATTGCCGACCAGGCTGGAAAAAACATCGAATAGCAACTCGTTCGCCATGACGAGGCATCCTTCTACCGGGGAATAGGATATGGTCACGTCGCGTCCGGGGACATTAGAGTATTGTTCCTTGATCTCCGATAATATTGCACTGATGTCTATGGGGCAGTTCTGGAACTCTCCCGCCTTAGACCTCTGCGCCTTTCTCACGTTGCCAATCAGTTTTGAGCTATTCTTTAATATTTCAAATGGCTTCAATAACAGTTTTCGGCCATCTTCATCAAGTTCAATACTATCCAGCGCCAGCTCAAGGTATCCCATAGCGATCTGATTCATATTATTGATGTCGTGGCCCATGAGATCCACGTAAAGCTCGGCCTGTATCTTTGCTTCCTGAAGCTCTTTTTCGACACGCTTGCGCTCTGTGATATCCTGTAAAGTTCCTGACATCCTGGCCGCTTTGCCGTGATCGTCATACGTGACCTCACCCTGGCCATGGATGATACGCTCTTCGCCATCCGGTAAAATGATACGAAAGTCAATATTAAACGGTCTATCAGAATAGATCGCGTCATTAACCGATTTTTTTACTATCTCCCGATCGTCAGGATGGATGATATTGTAAAAAGACTCGAACCCGTTCTTACAGTTTTCAGGGTCCATACGGCAGATATTGTAGATCTCCTCGGACCAGCGGATCCTGTTATTTTTAATGTCCCACTCATAGCTTCCGAGGCGGGCTATTCGCTGCGATGTCGCGAGATTCTTCTCGCTCTCCTTTAACGCTTTTTCAGCCTGTTTACGCTCGGTGATATCCCGGATAATGCTGAAAAGCACACGCTCTCCGTCGAACGATATGCCCTGCGAGCTTACCTCTACCGGGAAAGATGTCCCATCCTTTCGCCTGTGGACCGTCTCAAAAAGGATACCCCGGTCATCAGCCTCTTCCATCTGCTCTTCGACCAGGGGGCTTGACGATGATTCTCTGAGGTCATAAATGTTCATCCCCAATAGTTCCGGCCCTTTATATCCATAAGCTTTAATAGCCGCATCGTTTGCTTCAAGGATACTGCCGTCCCTGCCAATAAAAAGAATGATGTCGCGGGCATGCTTGCATAGTATCTCATATTTCTTTGAGACCTTGTCCAATTGCTTATGACTCTTTTTATAGATATTGAAGGCTGAAAGTTCCCTTTTAATCTCATTTAGCTCTATGATGAGCTCGTCATAAGATCTGGCACTATCGTTCATATCCTTAAAAGCGATTTTTATTCTACTACTGTCCGGATTATATTGTTTTGATATACTTATTGATATATTTTCACGTATTTCAATTGTATAATAATGCTAATTGGATGGATAAAATTAAAATTATAATTACTTATATCATAAAATATATAGTATTAACTGATTATGGGATAAGCCTTGACCGACCTAAAAAAGAGGATATACGATATACTTAACGTGAACGATCCCGATGACCTCACTACAAAGGTAGTCAACCTGTTCCTTATGGTCCTCATTATACTTAATGTGGCCGTTTTTTTCATCGAGACGACCGGCTCCCGGTTCATTAGCCATTCCATATACTGGTCCTTCGAAGTGTTTTCAGTTGCAGTGTTCACTGTCGAGTATATTTTAAGGGTATGGACCTGCCCGCTGGACATCAGGTATACGGATGATTTAAAGGGCAGGCTTAAATATGTGACCACAAATGTGCTTGGTGTCGCTGACCTTTTTGCGATCCTGCCTTTTTACATAGCGGTCATGGTGCCGGTCATAGCGCCGCTCGACTTCAGGTTTGTCAGGGCTTTAAGGCTCTTCCGTATCTTCAGGCTCTTTAAGCTAGCGAGGTATTCCGACTCGTTAGATATTCTGGAAAGAGCGCTGATAAGGCAAAAAGTATACCTGGCCCTTACTTTCGCCATACAGGTCGTCCTGCTGCTGTTGTCTTCCGGACTGATGTATTATATCGAGAATGATGCGCAGCCGGAAAAATTCAAAAATATTTTTGATTCGATGTGGTGGGGGCTTATACCGCTGACCACGGTAGGCTATGGCGACATATATCCTGTCACTCCGCTGGGAAAGATAGCCGGGGGCATCCTGACGTTCGTAGGCATAATAGTGATGGCGCTGCCCATCGGTATCATTACGACCGGCCTTGAGGAGGAGATCAAACTGGAGAGAAAGAGAAAGCGCAGAATGATGGTAGAGGAAGTATTACTAAAGGATGTACGAAGGATAAAATGAGGGACATATCTAAGTAAGGTCTTATCAGGGAGATTGCTGATTTTTATGCCGGGGTATTTCTTTGACCTGCCGGTTTTTCGATAAAACGCCAATAACTCGCTTCAATACGATATAACCAATAAGTGCTTGAAAAACTATAGTTGATTGTGGTAGTATGGGTAAAATGCCTCAGGAATTCTCAAAAAGGTTTGAAGACAGCAAGTCTAAAAAAAGTAAAAGTAAAGAGTATACGGACCAATTGTCACATGTTTTTGGCAAAGGCCGGTTCAAGAGGATCGTCCCGTTTTTCTCATCTTGATCTTTTTAGCGGGCACTCCCCCGACCACAGAATACGGCTCTACGTCCGAGGTCACCACTGCCCCGGCGCCTATCACCGCGCCTTCGCCCACCGTCACCCCGGGCAATATGGAAGTGTTGGCGCCGATCCACACGTTTTTCCCTATGGTTATCGGCTTTAGTTCGATACACTTAAGGCCGTCGTTCTCGTATCTATGGTCCGTCGTCATCAGTATCGCCTTACATCCGATATGAGTGCCGTCGCCGATGCATATCCCGCCTGCGTCTTCAAGTATGACTCCTGTGTTTATGAATACGTCATCGCCTATTACGAGGTTGGTGCCGTATATGCAGTATACGAAGGGCATTATCACTACGTTATGGCCCATCTTTTTGACCAGGCTTTTATATATCAGCGAGCGCGAGTTCTCGAAAGGCCACATACAGGCCAGCGCCCTCAACGCCCGATAATAGCTGCGATAGGTCCTCGTGGGAATATCTGTCAATCGCATAGTATAAATTAATGTAATATAAAATTATAAATATTTCTAATGGCCGGATCTTCCGGGAAAGATCAATGAAGATAAGTTAGCCGGATACAATGCTGCGTATGTTCACTGGTTGATCACAGATACAATGGCATATTAAGGCGATCTGATAAGCAGTGGATCATATCCGGGTAAACTTTTAGGAAAATTGATCATTTGTACCACACATATTTATATTATCACAGTATTACCCAGGTATGAACGTGGTATTATCTATGCCGAAGATCAGTGTTGATGTCCCCCAGGAACTTCTCGATGACCTCATGTCACATGTAGGAGAAGATAAGAAGTTCGTCAGCCAGTCGGACGCCATCCGTGCGGCAATAAGAAAAATGCTGGACTCGCTTGATGAGATAGATGAGAGACACGGCCGTATCCGGAGGATGAGGAAATGAAGTCTATCGTGCTATTATCAAGCGGGCTCGATTCCGTTGTAGCTTTTAAAAAGGCTTATGATATGTCGGATATTGTGCTCGCCATAACGTTCGATTACGGGCAGAGAGCCGCAGCACAAGAGATCGAACATGCTAAAAAGATATGCGGGCGCTTTAACGTAAAGCACCTGGATATCGAATTGCCCTGGCTGAAAGAGATCACCAGAACAGCGCTCGTGAACAGGGAAAAGGCGGTGCCGGAGCCAACGGAGCAGGAGCTCGACGATATAAAGGGAAAGGCGCTGTCCACGGCTCACCAGGTATGGGTGCCTAACAGGAATGGCGCTTTTATCAATATCGCCGCAGCCTATGCGGACTCGCTGGAAGCAGATATGATAATATGCGGGTTCAACGCGGAAGAGGGTGCGACGTTCCCGGATAATACGCCCGGGTTCGTGGAAGCCATCAATAAAAGCCTCGAATATTCATGCCTGAAGAAGGTCGCTGTAAATGCTCCCGTAATTGACCTTGACAAAGAGCAGATAATAAGGGAAGGCGCCGCGATAAACGCCCCGATCGACCTGAGCTGGAGCTGCTATTATTCACACGAGAGCCCTTGCGGTAAATGCGAAAGCTGTATGAGAAGGGCCCGCGCGTTCAGGCGTGCAGGGATACCGGACCCGTCGCTGGAGGGCTGAAAAAGTGAAATTGCTGATAGCGGATGAGACCATCGACTATGATGGCAGCCAGATAGGCTCTTTATGGGCTTATACCAGGTTCAGGCTGCAGGATGACAGCATAGTCTGCTTCCGTGGAAAATGTAATGTCACCCCGGACCACATGATAGACCTCGAAGACCGAGTCATGGACGAAAAGATAGAGTCCCCCGATATGATACATTTTATCGTTGAACACTTTGATATGACGTCGCTGAAGCTCGCATATGCCCGCCAGAGGCTTCTCGCGGCGATCGCGGCAGAAGTATTCAAGGACCGGGGAATAATCGTAAAGAGGTCGGGAGACGACCTGTTTTACGATGGGGGTAAATTATCCATATCTATAGCATCTGCCAGCCCGGTAAGCCATAAGATACATTTTGGCATAAATGTGCGGTGTGATGAGTATATGAGCCTGGAAAAGATGGGTATCACGGACCCTGAGGCCATCATGGCCGTGATAGGGGAAAGATATTCGGCAGAGTACGATGATATCGAGATGTCCCTTAGAAAGTCAAGACCACTGGGAGTGTATTTATAATGAGGTCGCCCGTAAGAGAAATATTCGTGAGCGTGCAGGGAGAAGGCCCTTATGCAGGATACAGGCAGATATTCGTAAGGTTCCCTAAATGCAATCTTGAATGCCTGTACTGCGATACGCCAAAGGAATGGGATATGTCGAATAAGTGTATGATCCAGATCACCCCGGGAGTAAATGAGTTTAAAGAGTTCGATAACCCGTTATCGAACGATCAGGTGCTGGAGATCATCAAGTATTACAATAAGATACATTCAGTATCATTGACAGGTGGGGAGCCCCTGCTTTACGCACGCTTCATAAAAGAGTTGAAATATTCAAGGTATCCCCTGTATCTTGAGTCAAATATGACGCTGCCTGAAGGAGCGAAGGAGATCAAGGACATTATCAAGTATGTCGCCGGTGACTTTAAGCTAAAGACACACTGCGACTTCAAGGGGCAATACGAGAAGGTGTTTAACGATACTGCAAGGTCTTTCAGCATATTGAGAAAATCAAGCTTCAGGGATTGCTTCTGCAAGATGATAATCACTAAAGACGATGAGAAGGAAAACATGCTGCATGCCCTGGACCAGATAAAAGGATGTTTATCCACGTTGATATTACAGCCGGTGACGCCTGCGGAGAAAATATCCGAACCGGTGCCGGTGAAAAAGGTCATGGAATTCCAGGAAGCTGCGATGGACGTAATAGAGGATGTAAGAGTAATACCTCAGACCCACAAGATGTGGGGGTGTTTATAAATGAAGTTAGGTGTAATCGAGTACATAGACAGCGCTCATTATTTACCCGGCCACGAGACATGCGGATGCACGCATGGCCATACGTATAAAGTCGAAATGATAATAAGCGGCGAAAAGAGCGGCAAGGGTATGGTAATGGATTTTTATGAAATGAAAAAGACGTTGAAGAGAGTCTTAAGCGAATACGATCACAGGTGCCTTAACGACATCATAGAGTACCCGAGCGTCGAGAACCTGTGCGAATCAGTATACTCTAAATTACGTGCTGAGATACCTTTTCCGTTCTCATTGAGGATATGGGAAGGAAAAGGCAAATGGTGCGAGATAGATGAAAAAGGCATTTAGGAACGTGCCGGCTTGAGCAATATGCCGGACAAATAAATTGCTTTTTTACTTTTTTCTTTTCTTTAATATTCTCAATGTTTTTAATTTTTTAGTTCGCATATTTTATTATATAATAAAATGAATAATTAAGAATAAAACAAACTTATTGATAACACTTTTACTTGAGGTATAAATGCCTAAAACCATGCTAAAGAAAGACATTGAAACGCTAAGATCGTCGGTCAGCGATATGATGAGCCTGGCGGAGGAAATGATATCAGATTCGATACGCTCATTATACGACCATGATATGGACATGGCGAACAGCGTCATCGGCAGGAATGACAGGTTAAAAAGCCTCGAAAGGGACATCGATGACATGTGCATTGAATTATTGAAAGAGGGCATGAAGAAAGCGCAGCTTAGAGAAGTCGCCTCCGCATACAAATTTGTGATCGACCTCGAAAGTATAGGATATCATTCTATGATGCTGGCCAATGTAACCCTCGCATTATCAAATAAGCCTCTGACCGGGTCTGTGATCGAAGTGAGCAGAATGTCGGAAATGGCACTGGATATGTTGAGGATCTGCAATAAGGCATACAGGAACGGATCGCGCATAGATCTCGATAAGGTCTTCGGCTACGACCGGGAAATAGAAAAGCTGAACAACGATATTTTTCTGCGAACGCTCTGCTCGGCCCTGCATGAGCCGGAGACGCTGACTAACAGTATCTATATGATCATGGCCTCAAGAGAACTGGAGAGAATAGGCGACCATATTAGTGATCTTGCAAGACGCGTTGACTATATCCAGACCGGGAAGCTGGCTGACAGGATGATGCATATCCATATCCCTGAACAAACCATTTAATGGTGCTTATCGTGGAGATCAAAGCAGTCATATCTGACATATATACCACTCTTATCGATATAAAAACGAACGAAAAGGATAGCACTCCATATAAGCAGCTCGCCTCATATCTAAAATACCATGGCATATACCTATCCGCTGACGAGCTCAAGTGGTTCTTTTTTGAAAAGAAAGCCCTTCAAAAGAGATACAGCGACCATGAGTACCCTGAAGTGGACTACAGGCGCATATGGTATGAGATATTGAAAGAAAACCAGTATGACTATACGGGCCCCGACATTAACAACTCTTCGATAGTCAGCGACCTGGTAAAGCTCCACAGGGCGCTCACTACCGAGAAAATAAAACTCTATAAAGAGGTGTATAAAACCCTGGACAGCCTTAAAGGACGGTACAGGATGGGAATAGTATCGGATTCTCAGATCGACCATGCTTACCCGGAGCTTAAGATGCTGGGCATAAACCGGTTTTTTGACATCATCATAGTTTCTGCAGAGTTCGGGTTCCGGAAGCCGGACATAAGGCTCTTTACGGAATGCCTTGGCAGATTATCGGTAAAACCTTCTGAATCGGTCTATATCGGTAACGATACTTTCCGGGACATAAAAGGTGCCAAAAACGCGGGCATGAAAACCATACTGATAATGACCAGGCACGGCGACAAGGACATAACCATTGACAAACCGGATTATATCATTGACAGGATCGACGAGATATACGATGTTTTGAACGACCTCAGCTATAGATGATACTTATGAAGATCAAAATAGGGAAGGTAAAAGAAGATTCGGACCTGTATAAGTACCTTAAAAAACGTTCATTAAATAAAACAATGGGCATTGGCAGCAAGCCCGCGTTATATGTTGAAAAATTGAACGGTTCACATAATGTCTATCGTATCAGCGATAGAAAAAGCCATAAAAAATTCATTATAAAGTCATTTTATGAAGAGGGAAAATCAAGATCAAACATGGTACATTACCTTAACAAAGAGTATGACAGGATAAAATACTTTAGAGATCTGGGTGTGGGCAATGATCGATACAAGACTGTAAAGGTCATCAATAAAAACGACGAGAATCTTTTTTTGATAGAAGAATATGCCCCTGGTGCCAGCCTTTCCACATTCATAAAAAAAGCATATATCGAAGACAAGCCTGAAATACTCTACGAAAAGCTGACGCTGCTGGCAGGGTATCTAAGCAGCCTCCATAAAAAGACCGGGAAAAAGCGCAGGATAAACCGGACGGCAGTAAAAAAAGAAATAATTAAGCATTCATACCAGGCTTATTGCGAAAAAGCCCTTGACGGAGAGGAGCTGCCACATATAGAACACCTTTTAGATAAGTGGCTATCATATGATCCGGTAAGAAAAGCCCATATATCCCTTGTGCATGGAGACGCCACCCCATCCAATTTTTTATTCAGCGAGAACGGTATGTTAGCGATCGACCTTGAGCGGTCGCGATACAGGGACCCTGTACAAGATCTCGGGACAATGGCAGGGGAACTGTTCCATTATGCGACCATGTATACTAAGAACCCGTACAACGCCGATAAATTCATAGGCCACATGTACTGGTACTATGCCGGAAATTTTGATGACCAGTCTGGCATGTTCATAGACCTGACCAAACGTAACCCGCTTTATATGGCAAACTCAATGTTCCGGATATCCAGGAACCCTTACATCTCGCTCAAGTATAAGAGAAAGCTGGGACACTACGCAATGAAATGCCTTAGCTCCATAGATAGGATGGGTAAATAATAAGAACATGACGGAAGTATTCTTGTACCATAAAAGAGTAAATAAGTCGATGGAGGTCCCCATATGGAACAAAATGAGGGATTTATTGATAGTGTTGTCAATTCTTTTAAATACGGATTGTCAAATCCGGCATCGCTTCTTGTAGGCGGGTTATTATTTATCTTAAGCCTGGCGATCATCGGCATACCGTTTGTGCTGGGATATGTGACCAGATGCATGAGAGAGCTTTTAAAAGGTAACAAAAAAATGCCGGATTTTGACGATGTTGGAGAACTCCTAAAAGATGGCATTTTCGTGACCATACTGTTCGTGATATATGGCATCGTCATTTTCTTGATCTATCTCGTTGCCCTGATCCCGATAATTTTATCGGATATGGCAGACAGTAACGTGCTTCTGATCATAGGGCTCGTATTGCTCGTGCCTATTATGATAATCATAATCTTACTGGGCATAATGGCATATCTGGTCTGGGTCGTATATGCGGCGACCGATGATCTTGGCAAGGCTGTCAACCCATTGAACTCGCTAAAGTTGATACTGGCCAACCCGGTCGGATTCCTCCTGTTGATGGTCGGAATATTCATAATAGGATTGATCAGCGCTTTTGCATGCATATTCATAGTGACCATACCATGGGTAGGGTTTTTCCAGTACGTGGCATATGCGTATATCCTGACGTGGTTCTACAAGGAAACAATGAATACCGGAAAGGTCACGTTAGCATAAAAGCGTTTAAAAATCTGTCGCGACGCAATTGTCGCGATTTATTTTTTAAATAAAATGTTTATAGGAAAAAGTATTACTTTTATTTCGGGATATTTATGGGACTTTTAAGCAGGCTCACGGCCACGATCAAGGCCAAGATCAGTAAGTTACTGGACATGTTCGAGGACCCTCGGGAAACTCTCGACTATTCTTATAAGAGACAGCTGGAGCTTCAGCAGGAGATCAAGAAAGGCATAGCTAACGTTGTGACCTCAAAGAAAAGGCTCGAGCATCAGAAGACAAAGCTTGAATCGAGCGTAAACTCATTGAACGAACAGGCCAGGGAAGCCGTCGCTGTCAACAGGGACGACCTTGCAACTCTCGCCCTCGAGCGTAAAAAACAGATGATGAACCAGATCGAGGCCCTGAGCACACAGATACAGGACATGAAGCTCGAACAGGACCGCCTCATGGACATGGACAAGAGGCTTGCGACGAAGGTAGAGATATTCCGTTCGCAAAAAGAGACGATAAAAGCCCAGTACTCGGCGGCCGAGGCAAAAGTAAGGATCACGGAGGCCACAGCAGGGATCGGCGAAGAGATGGCCGATGTGGGCTTTGCAGTACAGCGGGCAATGGATAAGACCGAAGAAATGCAGGCGCGCAGCGAGGCGCTGGACGAGCTTATCGAGCAGGGTGTCATACAGGAGTTCGGTACCGATAAGACGCGTGTCGAGATGGAGCTTGAGAAGATAAAGGATGAAGCTGACATCAAGAGAGAGCTGGAGATTATGAAACAGGAGGTAAAAAGATGATCATCAGGATACTGAACGAGAACCAGTATATCGTCCCGTCCCTGTACCTGGATGAGATCAATGAGATCGATAACGAGATCGTCCGATGCATAGCGAAAAGCGACAGCGAAGGGTTTAAAAAGAAGTACGCGGAACTTGTGGAGATCGTGCGCAGTAACGGAATACCGATGGACCCCGCGACTATCAAGGAATCCGATCTTATCATACCTCCGGCGGATGTCACGTTCGAAGAAGCGAGAAATATCTTCATCGGCGAAGGGCTGATACCGGGATAAATTGTCAGCCCACAGGTATTTTTTTATCTTGAAGGTCCTGAAGGATCTATGCTAAGTCATATGTTTAGCTGAGATATTCTCACTTTTTTAATTACTACAAATGATACCAGGTACCACTAGCTTCCAACCACAAAGCGCACAAAGGCGAACAAGGAACACAAAGAGCTTCTTTTAGATGATTATCATATATTAAAAATTTTTGTGGACCTTAGTCGCCTTCGTGCGCTTCGTGGTGAAAAATAGCGGACCCTAGAGCCCTTAGTGGTGAATATCATATGAAGTTAATTTGTATCTGTTGTTAATTAATATACATCACGCTGGATCAGGATCATCGCCATCTCACCAGGCAATGACCCTGTAAACTAACCGCTCGAGGACTCCAGTTATAATAAAAAAATGAACTATTAGGCCTCAATGGACGCCTAAAAATATCATATTAGGAAGAACACGACACCCATCATTGCATACAAAGCTATGAGCTGCACTCCCTCGAACCAGTTTGATTCTCCGTCCGAGCAGATCATATTGGCGATCACGACGGCTGCGATGATCGCAACTACCTCGAACTGGTTAAATACGAGCGTCATTGGATTACCCCAGATATAGCTGACGAAGACAAGCACCGGGGCGATGAGGAGCGCTATCTGCGTACTCGACCCGATAGCTATGCCGAGGCTGAGGTCCATCTTATTTTTGATCGCCATCAGTATCGCTGTACTGTGCTCAGCGGCGTTACCTATTATGGCCACTACGATGACACCGATGAATAGCTCTGTAAGGCCCAGTGATGCGCTCACTGGCTCCACAGCGCCCACCAGGAACTCGCTTTCCATTGCTATGACGGCCGTGGTTAACAACAGCACCATTATTGCCTTATTTTTCGACCACTTTGGTTTACATTCCTCAGGGTCTTCCTCGCAGGAATATAGATGCTTATGAGTGCGCAGCGAGAATAGCAGGCTAAAGATATAAGTGATCACCAGAATGAAAGATACGCCGAGGCTCAATGTCTCAACAGTGTTAAAGTCGAATATGTGGGATACAAGGGCAGGCATTATTAAGCCGACCGCTGCAAGCGCCAGCATAGTGGAGTTAGCTCCCTGGACCTGAGGGTTGAAAGTCTGTTTTTCCCTTTTCAGCCCGCCGAACAGCATACTGCATCCGACAATAAGCAGCATGTTCCCTATGATACCACCCGTGATGGATGCTTTCACGACCTCGAACAGGCCTGCCTGCAAGGCGAAAATGGCTATTATGAGCTCTGTAGCGTTGCCAAAAGTGGCATTGAGCAGCCCGCCCAGCCCGGCGCCCACCTGTTTTGAAAGCTCCTCGGTGGCTTTTCCCATGAATCCGGCAAGAGGTATTATGGCGAGCGCTGCCGTGAAAAAGATAAATACCGGGTTAGAGTGCGTCAGTTCCATGACTATGCTGATCGGTATGAAGATAAGTAAGATGAACAGTATTCTTTCGAAGCTCAACTTTAACATGAGCGCATAATACACGAGCGCAGGATAATAAAGTTAACTATCGCATGAAAAAGCCCTGATTCTCCATTAGATAAAGCTATATACTCTTAAATATTCATAATATAATAATTGAAATATAATAAGATTGACATAGAAGTACTAGTGGCTATCACGGGGCCTGGAACAAATGCTGATGAACAAGAGTGATAGTACAGGGACAGGCACTATTGATAATGTACCTTTACTGTCTATAGACCTTAAAGACAGGATGGACGTTATCGTCGTCGCCATAAGCCTTGACGGCGAGATAATCTATTTTAACAGAAAGGCCGAGGAAGTTATCGGTTATAAAAAAGAAGAGGTCCTAAGGCGTGATGCCTTTGAGATATTCCTGCCCGGGGAGTATAAGAACATAATTTTTCAACTGTTTGAAAAGCTAAAAAGTCCTGGAGATGAGGACGGGTTTATGCTGGAGACGGACGTCCTTACAAAACCGGGCCGTAAAAGGTTCGTCAGGTGGCATTATACGCCAATCCAGGATAAAAACGAGCGGCTGACAGGAATTCTTTGCGCAGGCATAGACGAGACGGAAAAAGACCTGATGCTGAAGGTCGCAAAAATGGCTACCGCCGCGACGGATATGGACCAGATGATAAGATCGTTCATGGACATTATCAGCGGGACGCTAAACCTGAGGATGATAAGGGTATCCCTGTTCTGCGATGAAAAGTATACGCCATTTGAAAGGACCAATATCTACCCCGACTGCCAAATAAGGAAACGGGATGGCCTTCGGCTCCGGGCGGGCGCAAAAAACAGGGATGAGGTACAACCATATCATAGAGAAGGACTGCAAATAAGGGACATGCACAGATTCATCCCGCTACAGGTCGCGGAGGATATGATCGGCGCGCTGGAATTCGCCCCTCACGACCACATCAGTTTTAAGAACGATGATATCGACCTCTTAAGATCATTGTGTAACATAATATCGGCTAACATTATACGTATCAACAATTCTTACGATAAAAAAGCGCTGGATAATGTCTATAATGAAGAGCGTTTCGAGGAATTAATGAAGAATGCATCTTCGGGTATAGCCGTGGTCAACGCAAGTGACTTGAAGTTCCTTAAGGCCAACGATACTTTTCTCAGGCTTACAGGCACGCGGAACGCCGGGGGGAAGAAAGTTGAAGAGGTATTCAGGGGGCTTGAAGGATCGGGTGTCGTCGACCGCATGAACGAGGCATTATTGACAAGGCGGCCATGCGGGGGAAAATACCTGAAGCCCTTAAAAGGCAGGAAACCCCCTGTATACCATGTTTATGATCATATCCCCATAATCCGGGACGATGGCAGGATAAGCAGCATAGTGACGGTGATATACGAAAGCGTCGGAAGCCATGAGAGGAGCATTGACCCGATAAAGAGGAATATCTCAAAGGCCGAAGAGCTGAACGCCACCATCTCCCAGATAACGGACGGGGTTGCCATATGTGATGTTGACGGCAATATCCTGAAGATGAATAACGAGCTGTGTAAGGTCTTCAGGATGAGAGAGGAAGACTTAAAGGATAAATGCATTTACGATGTGATAATGTTCATGAGGCCCGGGAGCATATCCGGAAAGCCCCTAAATAAAAGACAGTTAGCGTTATACAGGGCAGTGCGAACGCGTAATCCTGTTAAGAACGTAATGTCAACCATCCGCGTCTTTTCCGGCTCGAAGAGGCTTGTGAACACATCTGCGACACCTTTTTACGATGAGAATGGAAAGCTCGCCGGAGCTATCGCGATATTCAGGGACGTGACGGTAAAGGACGCAGTATTCGGTATAGGGAACCTGATGGTGGATATTAGGAACATAGATGACCTTATCGAAGAGTCCGTAGATATCATTTTAAACGCACTTGAGCTGAAAACTCTATGGTTCTATATATATGACCCTCTGGACGGGGAATTGAAATTAAAGGTCATAAAGGGGGATTTCGATAACACGTGCCCTCTGCCCCCGAGGGAAAGGCCCGATATCATGAATCCCGACCTGCTGAGCAGGGCATGCGTGGAAGGCAGGACGCTGCTGATCAAGAACTACAGGCAATGCGCCTCTGTCAGGGCGTTCGACCCGCTCGCGAAAAAACGCAGCATCAGAAGCATAGCCAGCATACCATTGTCAGCCGCAGGAAACCTTATAGGAGTGCTTGTGGCCGCTACCGGAGATGACAGAGCCATTGAGGAAGACCAGCTTTCCGAGATCACAAGGCTGTCCAATCAATTAGCGCTGGGGATCAGTAAGCTGACGTCAGACCAGGAGCTCATTAACTCAAAGGAAAGGGCCGAGATGTACGTTGAGCTATTATGCAGGGATATCAACAGCATCAACAGATCCAGCATGGCCATTCTTGAGGATGTTAAAAAGATATCATATATCAAAGAAAAAGATAAGGCGCTCGTCGAGAAACTTTTAGAAAATCTAGGTAAAAGCATAAAGATAGTCGACGGCGTAAAAAACATACAGCAAGTGCAGAGATCCGAACTGTCCATGCAATACTACGACCTGCACGATGTCATCTCGGAGTGCATCAGCAGCATCGAGCCCGTACAGGAAAAGCGCCTTTCGGTCTCATATAACGGGAAACCGGGATCGTTCGTTTATGCTTCTCCGCAAATAAAGGAGATATTCATGAATATCTTTGATAATGCGATAAAGCACTCGGACCAGGACGTTAACGTAAAGGTCGATATAGTCAGGATCGAGGAGGATGAACGCACATATCACAGGATATCCATCGAGGATGACGGCCGGGGCATACCCGGAGAATTAAAGGACAGGCTTTTCCAAAAAATGGTCCCCGGATCAAAAAAAGCAGCGGGGAAAGGCCTGGGTTTACTTATGGTCAGGACTTTTACGGAAAAGTTCGGTGGAAGGGTATGGGTCGAGGACAGGATCGACGGGGACCATACAAAAGGATGCAGGTTCGTCGTACTTATACCTGAAAATAAAAGCCTTGAGTTCGGCGATGAACTCTGACGCTGGCGTATCGTAAACGCCCGTACTTTTTTATATCCTTTATCAAGTCCTGACCTGCAAGGTATATACTCTTAATCTACAAAAAAATTCTATTATTAAGTAAAATCATCCCATAATTATATAAAAGCAAATTATATTTTAGGTCATGGGGATGGAAAAAATGAATGTACCAATGGCTATAGAGCCCTCTATCATTAAATTTTTTAGTATGATAGTGACGGCGGCGCTTTTCCTATCGTTATGCGTGTCCCCCGGGACATGCCAGTACGATAGCAGCTATGTGTCTCCGGGAGGCTCGCAATACTACAGTCAAAGCTACTCGTCCGGCGACCCGTATGGGCAGGTCAGCATGCCAGGCAATACATATTCTCAGTTGCCTGCAGGATATCCTGAGACGGTCAGCCTGCCGGGAATGGAAAGCATAGTAGGCATCATCGACGGTGAGAACAGGGTAAGCTACGGGATCAACGTACTTTCAAAGGAACAGAACTACATACCTTTCAACGTGAAGTCTTTTTGCGTGTATAACGACCAGTCAGATAAGGCGATCTTACATTCGCTGAATACGCCTTTGAAAGGTGTCATAGACGTTGAAAAGAATACCATGATGATAGATTTCTCTTCGTTTGAGGATTCGCTGGGATCCGTGGACGTCATAGATAAAAAGGATATGAATTCCATGCTGATGAAAAACACGGACGACATGATCCTTAATACGGTCATGTCGCTGGATTCGGTAGAGCAGGACAAGGTCAATTTCAAAATATCCGAGATGTCGGTCCTTGAGCCTGACGGCGTGCTTGACGATTTCATGCTCGAGACTCCGGTAACGGCCGTATACGACGCCGGAAACGATGTGCTCTCCACTGTCGCGTTCAACGAGCTTGTCAACGTGTTCCAGCAAAATTTCGTGAGCGTGCAGCAAAATACTTTCATATCCGTGGTCAACCAGATCAATGTCCTTAATCAGATAAACGTGATCTCGCCGATACTGTCTCCGCCATATATCGGACCGTTTCCCTTCTACGGGGGTTACGGCGGATATGGAGGATATGGATATGGCCAGCCTTACGGAGGGTCGTGCTACGGGGGCTACGGATCACCATATTACGGAGGGTATGGAGCACCATGCTACGGAGACTACGGAGGTTACGGGTCACCGGGATATGGAGGATGTGGAGCACCATGCTACGGAGACTATGGAGGACCGGGATATGGAGGATCGTGCTATGAGCCCTCCGGGTATAGAGGATATGACGCGCCATATTACGGGTCCGGATACGGACAAAACTATGATAAACAGCGCGGGAAGTCATTTTATGACAAACGGGACGGCCAGCCCGGTAGGAAAGGATACTCTGAGCCCATAAGTACGCCTGCAGGCTGCTCGGATCCTGTCAGCCCGTCCTCATGCAGTTCACCGTCTATCGCAGGAAAGCCGGCACCATACACGTCCGACATCGTTAATAAACCTGCAGTTTCAGCCCTGGATGATAAGCCAGGCACGCAAGGAAAGTTCAAAGGACAGGGGCCGAAACAGACATCAGGGACGGTCACGAGAAAAAGCCAGCCTGAAAAAAGCACATCTCTGGCAACCACTCCAAATAGTGCCCCTGTCCAGAAAAAAGGTAATGATATAAAAGGACCGGGGACAGTATCTGGACCGGCATATACCAAAGGAGCGGCTAAAAAAGACGGCAAGGATTCTCCATTTACGAGGGTATCTGCACCTTCGGCACCCAGCAGCGGGCCGGGAATAGTATCTTCGAAACCGGCGGATAACACCCCGAAAAGCAAATCAAGCGCACCGGCAAAAACAGTAACAGCGCCAAAAAGCAAATCAAGCGCACCAACAAAAACAGTAACAGCGCCAAAAAGCAAAACAAGCGCACCAACAAAAACAGTAACAGCGCCAAAAAGCAAAACAAGCGCACCAACAAAAACAGTAACAGCGCCAAAAAGCAAAACAAGCGCACCAACAAAAACAGTAACAGCGCCAAAAAGCCAGTCTGGATCGACATATAAACCGGGCGACATGGGAAAATTTAAAGGAGGAAAGAGTGGCGGCAAGTCAAATGCCGCCCCTCGACAACAAAATATAGTGAGCAAACCCTCTTCCGGAAATAATAATTTAAAGCAGTCAGGCCAGGCTAAAAGCAACGCGATGCCCGGAGGGCAGAACAGTCCGAAAATCGCCTCGACAAAGGCGCCATCCCAGCAGGGACGCACAAGTATGCCTGCTGTAAATAAGGGATCGCAAAGGACTCAAACCGCCCCAGTGAAAAAATCCAGTCCGCAGACCTACAAAACTCCTTCAGTATCAAAACCATCATCTTACCAGAAACCTCAAAATCCCATAAATAAGGCCCCTGCAAGACAAAGCCCACAATACACAGGGTCCTCAAAAAAGTCTGCACCAGCCATTAAATCTCAACCATCATCAAATTACAGACCGGCATCGAAGAGCACTGCAAGGCAGGTAACAAGAGGGACAAAGTCAGCTCCTGCAAGAAGTACGAAAAGCAGCGGAGCGGTCAGATCCTCAGGTGGAAGGCGCCGATAAGAACATTCAGAGGATATGGGTAATGCCCATATCCCTGTATCATTTTTTCTGGATATTAAAAGTATAAATATTAAAAGATTTGACTTTACCGTTAAGTAAATGATAATTTTTAAAATATAAAATGAAAAATTATTTAATTCACACGAATCAATATTCGATGGGGGTGGAGACTTGGATCTTTCCACAATAAAAAAGCCCCTGGCGATATTGATATCCGTATCGATGCTGGGAGCTATCCTGATGGCATCTATACAGTTCTCCATTGATGCCAGAGGACAGCAGCAATTCATGCCTCAGCAATATCCTCAAGGGCAACAATACTATGCCGGTGAAGGGGGCCTGTCAATACCGGGCCTTGAAAGCGTACGGGGCTTATCGGCATACCAAAACAACTTTGCATTATCTGTGAGCATAGCTTCGCAAGAACAGGACAGGACATATTTCCTCATCAATAGTTTCGCAATATATGAACCCGGAGCAAAATTGGCCACCATATACAGGCTTAGCTCCGCGCTGCCCGGGATCATGGACACTTCATCAGGCGCCATTCAAATAGACCTGAAAGAGCTCGAGCAGTCAACAGGATCGATCGACGAGATTAGCGTCAGCGACCTTTCATCGGTGATGAGGACCGACGTGAACACGCTGATGGTAATGGTCGAGACAGGCGAGATATCTTATGAGAACGGTCAGGTAACATTCCCGGTGAACAAGATGTCAGCCGTGACTCCTGACGGCGCGATGAACACATTTAATATGGACCGCCCGATAACAGCCGTTTTTGACAGTTCGTCGATGAGGGTGTACACGGTCGATTTTAGTGAGTTGAACTCGTTCGTGAACCAGTATGTCACCAACATCGAGAATAACTACTATACTACCGTGGTGACGAATATTTATGTTTCCCAGGTCATAACTGTATATCCCGTCGCGTATTACCCGCCGCTGACCCCGATAGTGTTCCCGGCATACTTCCCTGTATACTATCCGATACCGGTCCCGATCCGGCACTACCCGACCATAAGGCCTCCGAGACCAAGGCCGACATTTAGGCCCGGACCGACGGAAAGGCCTACGATAAGGCCCACGGAAAGGCCTACGATCGGACCAGGAAGACCATCCATAAGACCAACCGAAAGACCTACCATCGGACCAGGAAGACCATCCATAAGACCAACCGAAAGACCTACCATCGGACCAGGAAGACCATCCATAAGACCAACCGAAAGACCTACCATCGGACCAGGAAGACCATCCATAAGACCGACACAAAGACCTACCATCGGACCAGGAAGACCATCCATAAGACCGACCACCAGACCAGGCTTTGGACCTGACTTCGGTGTGAGCGCAAGACCGGGTATGCCGACGTTCAGGCCGACAGCAAGGCCTACCAGAGGTCCGATAGGCCCGACGGCATTGCCTTCAAGGCCTACGATCCGACCGGGACGAGGACCCGGAGACATTCCCACAACACGGCCGGTAAGCCCGGGATTTGACAGCGGAATTCAGCCAAGGGCACCTTCCGGCATAAGCCGCCCGAGCGCCCCGTCAGGGATAAGCAGACCTGTAAGCCCAAAGGCCCCGTCAGGGGTTAGCAGGCCGGGAGGAACGAGAAGAGGAAGATGAAATAATTAATTGCACGGGCATTTTGTCCGTGCAAAAAATTTATTTTTCTACCGATTCCTTTAACCGGAATAAATAATTTCCATTCAGTAATTACTTAATGATAAATAAATTCGGAGTACATCACCTATTTATACTAAAAATCCAATTTTTTTATGATATTTGAAAGGCTTAAATTTTGAACATGGCTGAATAAATAATCAATATCTAAAAGGACGTTATCATGAACTTAAAGATCCTTTACGAGAACCCGATACTAAAGATGATGAGCTTTCTTGTCTTTTTTGACTCTTTTATCCTGCTATTCGTGGGCCTCGGCATCAAAGGCGGCGCAGGCATAGAGCTCGGACTTATTTATGGCATCTTAGGAGGGCTTGTCGCAATGATAGCCTTTAACTTGATATCGGCCCTTTTCATCGCGGCTCTCACAAATAAAGCATGACATTTGCCGGTAAGAATAAGATCATATCATAACGACCATACCAATAAAATTGTCTTTTAGCCAGGTATGGGCTATTTTACAATACATGACTGGCATAAAGAATTAAGGGACCATCGCCTATGTTATGGAGGTCTGCAATTTTATCGCCATCATCTCAGTGTAAAGAACGCTTCCGATGCCGCCCGTGGCAAGTGAAAACAAGACTATCATGAAAGCCAGCAGAGATGTGAATATCTCGAAGAATACTCCGTCAAGGAAATAATAGATAACGCTGACAGGCATCAGTATGCCGATCGACGCTACGATCACCCCGGCCAGTCCGCCGGTGATCACGTTCGCCGCCCCGGACATATTGAGCATTGAAATATCCCGGTTAAGATGGGCGGTATACGCTCCGGCTAATAAAGCCCCCATCAAGAGTAAGAAGTACACAAAGTAAGTCCCGATAAGGCTGCCATGCTCGCTAACGCTGCCAAGTAAAGATATTATGAGAAATGAAATGAACATTCCCAGTATAAGACCAAAAAGTATCCCTGACCTGATACAATTTCCGACATCCGCCTTCAAACCGATCCCTGCCCCAATATCAATATCAGAAACATTACTATCCATGCGATAAAACATGAAAGCCCATGACGCACATCATGATAGAGTTTATCACTATAAAATGTAATTTATCATATTTATACTTTAATGGCTTAATGGGCTTGAATTTTTACCTTATATGATAAGCTGCTAAAAAACTGCTTGGTGGTAAGTCCCATTAACTTATTTGTTTTTGTGATCATTGCCGGCTGTGAGGAAAAGTGGTCTTTAATCTTGTACGTGGATATGATGCAATGCCCGAACAATATCATTTGAATCCATCCGGCAAGGATCATATGAACCGTCGAATATACTGGAAACAGCACTTAGACTAAGACCCATAAAAAGCTTTAAACGCTTATGCATATATTAAGGGTTTAATGATCGAGCCGATTTTTAAAGACGGGCTGGTGCCGGCGATAGCGCAGGACTTCAATACCCGAGAGGTGCTGATGTTCGCTTACATGAACAGGGAAGCGTTCGAGCTGACAGTCAGTACGGGTATGGCACACTATTTTAGCAGGAGCAGAGGTAAGATCTGGAAGAAAGGAGAGACATCCGGACATGTCCAGAAAGTCAGGGAAATAAGGATCGACTGCGACCGGGATTGCGTGCTGCTGCTGGTAGAGCAGGATACGGCAGCCTGTCATACCGGATATATTTCCTGTTTTTATCGTACCGTGCAGGGTGATATAGTGGGTACGAAGGCTTTTAATCCTGAAGACGTATACCCTGCTTAAGGATTAAAGTAAATTTTTTGAAAGACTAAAAATAATTATCATAATGTCGGATCAACATGAGAAAGATAGTCCCTGATACAAGTGCCATCATCGATGGGAGGATCACACAAAAAGTTTTGAGCGGCGAATATAAGGACACGAACATTCTCGTGCCCGAAGCTGTCGTGTCGGAGCTTGAGGCACAGGCTAACTATGGAAGGGAGATAGGTTTTAACGGCCTGGAAGAACTACGAAAGCTGCAGGAAATGTCCAGAGCAGGGCATATTCTCCTTGATTTTATCGGCTCGAGGCCGACTCCCGCCCAGATAAAATTAGCTCCTGCAGGCGAGATAGACGCCATGATAAGGCAGCAGGCCTATGACTGCGGGGCCACTTTCGTGACGAGCGACGTCGTGCAGGCCCAGGTCGCCAGGGCAAAAGGCATCAATGTCGTATATCTTAAGCCCGATGTCGAGGAGCTAAAGCCGCTGGAGATAATGAAATATTTCACGGACGACACGATGTCCGTACATTTAAAGGCTAACGTGGAGCCAATGGCAAAAAGAGGCTCTATAGAGACCATGCGCCTGATAAAAGTAAGTGATGAAAAGCCCACGGATAAAGAGCTTTTAAGGATGGCCCATGAGATACTGGAGCGGTCAAAGCAGGATCCAAACGGCTTTATTGAGATGGAAAGGAGCGGTGCAACGGTAGTCCAGCTCGGCCCGATGAGGATCGCCATAGCAACGCCGCCGTTCTCCGACGGTGTCGAGATCACCATCGTAAGGCCGATCGCAAAATTAAGCCTTGAGGACTATAAGTTCAGCGGCACTTTTAAGGACAGGCTCATAGAGAAGCGCAGGGGTATCCTGATATCAGGCCCTCCCGGCGCCGGGAAATCCACATTCGCCCAGGCATGCGCCGAGTTCCTTTTCGGGCATGATTTCATCATTAAGACGATGGAATCCCCCAGAGACCTTCAGCTACCGGAGGCGATAACCCAGTACTCGCCGCTCGAAGGCAGCATGGTGAACACCGCCGACATCCTACTTCTCGTAAGGCCGGACTATACGATATACGACGAGCTCAGGAAGACGTCGGACTTTGAGATATTCTCGGACATGAGGCTTGCAGGCGTCGGAATGATCGGTGTCGTGCACGCCACCAGGGCGATAGACGCCATCCAGAGGTTCATCGGACGAATAGAGCTCGGGGTCATACCGCAGGTCGTGGACACGGTAGTGTTCATCGACAGAGGTTCTATCGAGAAGGTATATGATATCACTTTTACTGTCAAAGTCCCTCACGGCATGACGGAGTCGGACCTGGCGAGGCCTATCATCCAGGTAAAGGATATGGAATCCGGAAAGCCTGAATACGAAATATACACCTTCGGTGAACAGATCGTCGTAATGCCGCTGGTCGCGGAGAAGAAAAAGACTAAGGCTGCTGTTGCCGCCTCCATGAAGGATATTCAGAGGGAGGTCAGTAAATACGCCAAGGGCTATGTCGAAGTGGAGATGACCGGGGATAGCAGCGCGCTTGTTCGTGTACGGGATAAGGATATCCCGAACGTGGTGGGCAAATCCGGCAGGACTATCGACAGGATAGAGAGGCTGCTCGGGATCCGGATAGACGTAAGGCCGTTCTCCGTGAGCGAAGAGGCAAAGATGGCCGAGCCTGCCGGGAAAAAGCTTGATAAGAGCGAGTTTAAGAAGGAAAGAGAGGTCCCCATACTTACCGAGGAGACCAAGAGGCATGTGGTCTTAAACCTGGGAGAGAGGTTCTCGGGCGAGACGCTGGAAATAGTGGCCGGGGAAGAGTACCTGTTCACTGCCACTGTAGGCAGGACAGGCGCCATTAAGATACCCAGAAGCTCAAGCCTTGCGGATAAGATATTAAGTGCCGAGGAAGCCGGGGAGCAGATATACGGCAGAATGACATGATGCTATAGGCCATAAGAGGATATGACGCGCACGTAGCGGCATATCTTTTTTGTTTTTTATATGAGCATTATGCATTTAAAAAAGAAAAAGCCTATAATCTCGATGGATCGTAATAGGTGTGATAAAAAAATAAAATTTTTAGCGGCTGAATTGTCGTTCTTTGTTGTCTACACTTTTAATCTCGTCTAACGGGAGATCGGTCTCTCGGCGGAGGCCGTAAGCATCTCGTAGAGCGGGTACAGCATGTATATGGCTGCAAGTCCGACAAGGATGTATACTAATTGTGCCAGAATGCTTGTCCTGACGTCACCGAATATCGCCTGTACGAGGTTGAAGTTAAAAGCGTATAACAACCAGTTCAAGCCACCCACTATAAGTAAGACCAATGCAATTATGGTCAACGGGTCTCTTCTTCCATTCATTATAACCACCATTAATAAAATTCTAAGCCAGATATTTATAAATTATCAAAAATTATTATGACTAAAACACCAATAATAGCGAGATTCGATTGGAGAATTAAGGGTAAAACCGAGTCACATCTTTTTTATGAAGTTTTTAGTGGATAAGCGGTATTTTTGTAAATATTATTGGTAGTAATAATTGGTGTTTTATATTTTGGCTTGTTTGTGCTTGCTTATTTCTTTTTAGCAAATATCGGAGAGTTTATATAGGATTATGACAATTATGGGTTCGCATTTCTCATGGGCGAGTGGCCTAGCCAGGACATAGCGCCGGCCTCCTAAGCCGGATACCGTGGGTTCAAATCCCACCTCGCCCGCTTCTTTATAGAGTATATAGTTAGGCCCCGAGATTTCGGACTACTTACGTATAATAATGTCATTATAATAATACTAATTTTCACACTAAGCAAAAATTTAGCTTTAATATTTTAGATTGTTGTAGACGGGACCATTTTCTCCGGTCCCGTATCCCATAAATTAGATCAAGATAAGTGAGGCACCGCCGTAAAAGTAAATAAATCTATAGTAGTGTAAACTGTCGATATTACGCGCATACGATACAGGAGATTAGGCTAAATCAATAATAATGAGGATAAAAGGCGGTTTATACAGTATCATTTTTTAATAATATATAAAAAGAGATATTTGATTATATAATATATAAAAAAGATAGGCTTTAAATTATAATATATAAGGAGTGATACCCTTGAGTAACATAATAAAAGCATTATTAGAGCTACAGGTGGCTGTGCCGTCCGAGATGATGCAAACGACAGTCATCGACGTGGTCAAACAGTCGGAAAATTTCAAGACACTTGAAAAAGCGATACGGGAAGCGGGCCTGGCCGACGTATTAACAGGGCGCGGACCGTTTACTGTATTCGCGCCGAACGACGATGCGTTCAAAAGGATACCCCAGGATACCCTGAACTCCATCTTGAAAGACAAATCCCGGCTGGCAAGGATTTTAAAATACCATGTCGTGAGAGGGAGGTATACCTCCAACGACCTATCGGCCGAAGAGTCATTGAAGACACTGGAAGGGAGCGTTATTCCAATAAACATGACCGGTTATAACAGAATAATCGGAAGTGCGAAGGCCATACAGCCGGATATCAAAGCAAGCAATGGCATAATCCACGTGATCGATTCAGTGCTATTGCCTGAGTAAGAGACAAAGCATAAAAAGCCGGGGACGATAGTGGTCTAAAAACAATTACCCCGGCAAATATTTATTTTACGTCCCGGTTTGAACCTTAGGGAAGATTTAATGATCGATGATTAAAACGGTTCGATGCTCAATCCCCTCGCGTTTAGATCATATATAGTAATGATATGATATTAGTTTTAAGAAAATATTAAAAAACAAAAAATAGCCCATGCCTAAAGCATATGGGCTTAAAACAGCGGTTTACCGCCAGCGAGCTTTTGTGCCTCGTTATAGGTGTATACGGCAGCGCCGATGTGTATGACTGGCACGAAGAAGAAACAGCACAGCCCTACAAGGAACCATACAAGTATGAGACCGGCTATGAACGTCACGATGTCGGCGAATATCAAGCCCAGGGTGATCAGTATTCCCGTCTGTTTTTTATCTTCAGGATATATCAGGAATAATCCCAGTCCCGGTATCAGAAGGCTGATTATGGCAGCCATTTCCGGCGTCATCTCTGAACTTCCCTTGCTTCCGCTGCTGTAAGAGCCGGACCTCGATAGCTGAGCACCACATTTCGTGCATATGATAGCAGCCTCGCTGCTCTTGGGTTCTCCACAATTAGTACAGTAGTTTACCACTTTTCTGGGATCGCATCCGCATTTAGGACAGGCTTTTGCCGCGATGCTTAGCTCTTCTCTGCAGTTACCACAATAGATCGTACCTTCAGGCATATTGTAACATAACCTCACTTTTAAAAGCATTTATGTCAAAATAAATCTTTTTTTACTGGATATTAATTAGTAAAATGTAACTAACCCCGACCGCATAAAGAATGATTGGATGATTGAGGGCAAGATACTGTATATAATATCTTTATAATACTCATACGGGAATGCCAGGGCAGGTTTCTGTCGAACATATTGTTTCACTACTGCACCCTGGCGCAATTTAATATCCGTCACTCATTCAGTCTGTATATCCCTGACCGTTATCATGAAATGCAGTGTCTTGCCTGCCATCGGATGGTTAAAATCGATATATACGGTCTCATTACCATCGATAGAGTCCACCCTGACAGGTTCCATGTTATAGTACAGAGTATCGTTGACGTAAGGCGTGATGTTGGCTGCCGTGAGCGTGCTCATCGGGACAGGCTGGATGAGAGAAGGATCATATTGCCCATACGCCTGCTCAGGTGTGAGCGTGATGTTCCGGGATTCATTTATCTTCATGCCTATCACCGCATCGTCAAATCCCTGTATGATCTCGCCTGATCCGGTCGTGAAAATTATGGGTTCATACGAAATATAAGGGTTAAAGATATCCGCTTCCTGTGCTATAGTCTCGTTCGAAGTATCGAAGATCGTGCCGTCATCGAACCAGCCCGTATAGTCCACGGTAACGATGTCGCCAGCTTTCACCGTTTTTTCTGTGGTCGATCCTGTGCATCCCGCTACCATAACTAGAGATAATACAAGCAGAATAGCGGATAGGTATTGTCTTTTACTTATCATAGATGATCACGAACATACTTTTAGAGATAGCAATGACTGAAGCTTATAAATCCTTTATCGTTAGATCGTCCAACTACAGGAATGAGTGCTCTGTCCCGCAAATTCGATGGCCTATAAGGTTACGTCGGATAAGCTTTCAAGGATATTGTTCGGGCAGTACATTGGTGTGATAAATTCTCATCCCCATGTCCAGCATAAAATATCTCGAGCATATACGATCATCAGCCAATGATCTATAAACCAACTAATTAATGGCACACTGCAATAAGATGTTATATTGAGGCTTCTGTGTTTATGGGCCGGTTCGACTTTAAACACTTCTAAAAACATCAGCAATATCCTGGCAAAAGTGACTGGACCATGATTTTAAAGGTCCTTTTGAAAAAAATAATTTTTTAAAACGAGAAACAAATCATAAAATTTATATTATTTTAATAACATACGGTTAATATGCAAACGACCGTTAGATCGTAAAAAATCAAACGGCCTGCGAAAATGGGGGGTATATATTACGGTAGACTATCAGCAAGCGTTAAGCATCTTTAACGAGACTGTTTTTAATTTAAACTTGATCGCCGATTCACAGCGAATGAACACTATCAATGAGATAAACACGATACAGGCGCAGTCCATGGATCCTTCGGACATGGGAGCGTATAACCTGACTATGTACGGGATCAACTCAATAACTGATATAAAATCCCATATCATGAACACCGTCGGTGACGTGAACAATTACGACATCTATAACAGTACTACTATGGGAGCGTACCAGGTAGACCCTACCGCTGTCCCTACAACTCTGATGTCAGGTGTTGTAAGCCAGTCAAGCGGAGCATTTTCTTCCGGAACGGTCACAACAAATCTAATGCCAGTACATGACCCGGTATTACTGCTTGTCATCATAGCCTTCGTAATAGTGCTCGGAAAGTTCATTTTTCTAAGAAGATGAAAACAGTGAATGTTATAAAGGGGTCTCAAGCTCCCCATTTTATTGGGCTGGTGACAGTTTTACTGAGTCCAATATTTTTCTGTAGAATTATCTGAAAATAATATTTGCATTTTTTCGGGACATATTATCGTTATTCGGATATAAGCGAGATATTGTCTATGAATAAAACGCATGTGACGTTCAGCTATCTAAAATACTGTGTTATTTTATCCAGAATGTTTTATATAAAAAAAGTATACGATTTTTGTGTGGATGATGAAAAAATCATTTTTATCGATAATATGCATGTCAATGCTTCTGGCAGGATGCATTCACCCGCAGGAGGACATTACTGCAGTGACTTTATCTCCGCTGTCCGGGTCGATAAAGCTTCCTGAGCCCTCACACGACAGCGATACTTCGGTCGAAGAAGCTCTTTCCAGTAGAAGGTCTGTCAGAGAGTTCAAGGACGCATCCCTGACACTTACAGAAATATCGCAGCTGCTATGGGCGGCTCAAGGTATCACTGATCCGCGGGGCTTCAGGACAGCGCCGTCCGCGGGAGCCCTGTACCCGCTCGAAGTATATGTTGTGGCTGGAAATGTGGAGGGGCTGGCTCCGGGCGTTTACAAGTACAGGCCTGCCGGACATGACCTGATACCGGTCAAAGAAGGTGATGCAAGGGACGGGCTATGTAAGGCAGCCCTTGGACAGCCATGTGTCAAAGGAGGTGCTGTGGACATCGTCATCTCGGGAGTGTACGAGATGACGACAGGAAAATATAGTACGCCGGAACAGGATTACAGGACCGGGGCGAGTTACCCCAGAGGCGTGAAATATGTCCATATGGAAGCCGGACATTCCGCACAGAATGTCTGCCTACAGGCAGAGTCGCTTGGCCTGGGCACCGTGACAATAGGTGCTTTCTCCGACAGTGAAGTGAAAAGGATTATAGGGATGCCTGAGGAAGAACGACCGCTATACATAATGCCCGTAGGAAGAGTATAACGGCATGTACCTTTAATACATAATTTGTTATCTTCTTTTTCACCACAAAGCGCTCAACGGGCTCGAAGGTTCACAAAGGACATTATTTAAAAAATAATAATTATCTAAAAAAATTTGTGTACCTTATTCGCCTTTGAGCGCTTCGTGGTGAAAAATAGTGGTCCTTAGAGCCCCTAGAGCGCTTCGGGTTAATAAATTAGTAGCCTTCAGGCCCTTTGTGGTTGACTTAATCAAAGATAATATGACCCATACATTAAAGAAATACATTACATAACATTTTATTAAAAAGAAAAAAAGAAGGTTCCGCATTCCGATAATCAATATGCGTTACCCGCTTTCTGACGTCAGACTTTGAGCTCATATAATAATGCGGCCGCCGACTTGATACCGTTATTGAAATCTTCAAGGCTGAAACGCTCGTTAGGGGAATGTGCTCCGTCATCCGGGCTTCCCCATCCGATCAGGAGTATGTTCTCAATGCCAAGGACATTTTTAAAATCGCTGACGATCCCGATGGACCCCCCTTCCCTTATGAACACGGGCGTTTTACCGAACCCCGACTGTATCGCGCAAAAAGCGGCTTTTATAGTATCGTTTTCACGCGGCACTATGACAGGATGGTTTTTCTGAAACTCGGTCATCTGGACAGTAACGCCTTCCGGAGAGATGGAATTTACATATTCCTTGAATAACGCTGTGATCTTCTCCGGGTCCTGGTCTGGCACCAGCCTCATGCTGACTTTAGCCCCGGCTTTTGAAGGTATTATCGTCTTTGTTCCGGGGCCCGAATAACCGCCCCATATCCCGTTAATGTCCAGAGTCGGGCGGGCTTTCATACATTCGAGCGGAGTATACCCTTTTTCAGGCTTGAGATGCTTGATGCACAGGTGTTTCTTAACCGCCTCTTCCTCATACGGCAAAGACGCCATTTCTTTACATTCCCACGGCTCTATGTCGATAACATCATCATAGAAACCTGGTATGAGGATCTTTCCTTCATTGTCCATCAATCTGCTTAATATTTCCACCAGTACGTTCGCAGGGTTGGCCACTGCACCGCCATAATGTCCGGAATGCAGGTCAAAGGCCGGACCGTATACGTCAAGCTGCAAATATGTTATACCCCTCAGCCCATAGCATATGGTAGGCATCCCGGAAGCGAACTGCGCGCTGTCAGATATTGCAATGGCATCCGCTTCGAGCTCTTTTTTATGTTTTTTCACAAAAGGTACAAGGTTAATGCTTCCCAGCTCTTCTTCGCCCTCTACAAGGAATTTGACGTTGATCGGTATCTCGCCGGATTCGGACAGGATCGCTTCAATCGCTTTCAGGTAGGTGAGGAACTGGCCTTTATCATCGGTAGCGCCGCGGCCATAAATATATCCATCCCTTATTTCAGGCGAGAACGGAGGGCTTTTCCATGCCTCGACAGGATCTGGCGGCTGAACGTCGTAATGCCCGTATATGAGCAGTGTTTGCTGATCTTTATAAGGGCATCTTTCAGCGTATATGACCGGATGCCCCTCGGTCTCATACGATCTGCCCTCAAAGCCCATTTTTTGTAATTTTTCCAGCACCCATTCCGCGGCTTTCCTGACATCATTAGCATGTTTTGGGTCGGCGCTGACGCTGGGAATGCGAATGAACTCCATAAGCTCTTTTTCATAAGCATGACGTTCTTTCCCTATCTTTTCCAGTATCTCTGCAGGGATCATAAAAATCACGATAATATGGCTTTTCATTATACACTTTTTTATCAGGTAATAAATGATACCATCATTTTGAATTGATAATTCAAAAATAAATTTAAAGGATAGACCTATTTAAAAAAATTAACAATAAAAAAAGAACATTAGCCTATCTTTTTAATAACATTATCACGAAGAACCCTCCGCAGATCAATAAGACCAATCCTAAGGCAATATAGGTAAAGTAACTAACCAATGAATCAGTAGACGCTTTCGGATCGGGATTTACAGGATTTTTCCCGGTCGGATCAGATGTAGGGCTCGAGACAGGATCTGAGGTCGAATGAGGGGCCGGGGTTACTGTGGGCTGAGATGTCGGGCTCGAGACAGGATTTTGCTGTGGCGTAAACGTCATGTTTTGTCCGGTTGCATTACCTGCAGGCTCTACGCTGTCCTGTAAGACCAGGTTCAAAGTCAACGTGCCTGACTGGAATATCTCTATGATCTGATAAGTGGCCTTCCCGTCTTTTTCCGCGGTAATATTATATGTGCCTGCGGGAACCATGTCGAAACTAAATGAGCCGGCAGGACTTGAAATGCCGGTCCCCGTCAGCTGAGGATTATTTATTATGTCCGGAAGGCCGGTGTTCACACTTTTGCCATTCTCGGAAGCTGTATTCCATATCGTGATCTTTACGCCCTGTATGCCGTTCATTTTCATATCTTTTATCATACCGGAAATGTTGAAGCACGGGTCCGGTACAGGAGCAGGCGTTATAATCGGGGTTGTCGTTACAGAGGGAACGGGCGAAGTAGTCGGTGTGGGGGACGGAATGATTACCGGGGGTGGGGATACGCCCATATTGTTAAAAGTATAATCCGCCCGGACATCAGTCATGCCGCTCTCGTACATGAACGTGCTGCTGGTGTCCAGTTTTGAGCCGCCATAGAAAATTTCTACAGATAACAGTTTATCGGTATCTACGAAAAGCTCATAATAGCCGTTACCGTCGGTTACTGTGCTTACGCTTCCCCCGGTCATGTAAACATATTTAATGGTCGCTTCGCCGGTCGGGACATTATTTATGCTGACTGTCCCATTGACCTTTACGGAACTTGAGGCGCTCGCGGATGAGATAAAGCTGATACCCGCTATACATAACACGAAAAGGATAACTATTGTAAACTTAATTTTACTATTCATTCCATCCATCCCATAATTTTTACCAGGTCTAATGTTGATACAATACGGGCCATTTTTTTCAAATATGCCATACCACAAGTTTTACTTCCACGACTTTGGGCATCGAGTTTTTTCTGGAAGGCTCGTTCCAGAACCAGGACATATACATATCCCCGTAATCCTCATCATTCAAAGTTACCAGCCGGGAGACCGCTACGGCATTATCATGAGGGTCGCCGTGCCATATGACAGGCTTATCAGTAAAGACACCGCCATCGTCATATCTGAACCGGACGTTATACTGGACGTTACCGGGAAGGCCGGAGCTTATAGAATCCCTGAGATCACCGATGTAAGTGTCGTTGAGTGGGACTTCGTTATCGGCGTCAGTTCCCGTGCCGTTCCATCCGCACACATATTTTTTCAGGTCTCCGGGATGATTAACGTCGGAAACGCTAAGGATATTCAATACATCCTGGGCCATTACGCTCATTTTCATTTCCGAGGTCTTTTCGGTTTGGGGGGAAACGAACGTAATGGAACCCAGGACGAAAGACAAAGTAATAATCATAATAACGGAAGCAACTATGCCTTCGATCGTGTATAACTGGGCAGAATCATCTTTGAGAAGGAATATCTTTACCATGACCACACCTTCAGTTTAAGTATGCCCGGAGAGTAAAGGCTCCAGTAATACGGATTAGTTTCTTCGAAATACTGAGCGCCGGACGGGAAACTGCCCGGGCTCATCGATGTCGCTATTATCATCCTGATGACGGACATATCTTTTATCGTGGATCCCGGAATGACCAGGTCTATAACATCATCGCTATCATATGTGACGACGTAATAATTTCCGGCTACCGGCTGCAATACGCCATTTTTATAGACTTTGAACTTATCCGGGGTCATGCTCGGAAAAGTGATATTATAGGCGGTCATTACCTGCTGGATCCCGAAGTTAATGGCGGTTCCCGTTGAATTTTGTATGGTGATCGTCACGTTATTATCATATTTTTTTAAGGGATCGACTATTAGCTCCAGGTTCGAATTTCCTGTCGTTTTAGCCCCGTCTATCAAAAGCCTCTTTCCCTCGTCGATAAGAACGTTCCTTTCCATATATTCGACATTATAATTGCCGGGCGTCGGCCCTTTAAGTAAAAGAGTCATATTTCCTGAAGGCGTCATTTTTTCTATAGTCAGGTTATAATCGTAAACAATAGAATTATTCAGTCCCAGCTTATCCCTGGACAGATCATATGAGATGCTCTTATTAAGAGCCGCTATCTTCTTTTTTGACAGCACGTTCGGTATTGTTTTATCTACGGCAAGCCCGATACGGGTAACGTTCGCCAGGTTCTCCTGATCTTCCCATGATATGTCGCTCCTTGCAGGAGAAACGCTTGTGTTAGTATACCAGCCCGGGTCTTCGGCCAGTATACAGCTTGTTCGGTAGATGACTGAGCCCAGGTCGACGGAATTTGTCTGGTAAGGTATGAATATGCCGGGAATAGAGTATGCGAGGAACAGGAATGCCATTAAGAACACACCGACCCCTATCAGGAAATCAACGTTCATCGAAGCCCTATCATTATACGTGAATGGTGTTTCTGCCGGCATTCTAGTAACCTCTAATCTATCTTCATATCAATGTCATACCTGACTATCATGACACGCTTCACATTGCCAAGCGTGGCATTTACCCAGCCGTCCGATGATGGCTGTATCGTCATCACGGGAGTGAAATCGTTGGTAAAATATGATTTCCAGGCATCGGTGGCATTTGTCATGACGCATATCTCGACTGTGTTCTCCGGCCCGGAGATGTCTATAAGTTCGGAGCCGGAATATTTCATCTGTATGGAGCATAGCGCAGAGTTACCCACAGCTGCTCGCTCTCCCTTAAGATCGATGACAGTGATCATCAGTGTCTTCGAATCAGGGGAATAATACATCCTCGGAGGCTTTGACATGATAGAGGATATTGAGTACTCCTCTACGATCGCGCCGTTCTCCAGAGAGATCGCCCGGTCGTTGCGGCTCGATTCGAACCGTACGGAGCCATAATTGCCGCTATAGATCGGGACTGCGCCGCCTGAAGGAAATTTAACGACAAGCATATTATCGTCGGGCTCCAGTCTCAGAGAACCCATATCAAATTTTATCCGGGTAGTTTTCACCGGGGAGGATTCCAGCGCGGTCTTCGTAAGATCGCTGGCAAGGACGTTGAAGCTCTGCTCTACACCCTGAAAGCTTGTGCGCGCCTCAGTATCCTTTATTACCTGATCCCCGCTGACGAGGACGATGCCGATGCAGGTTATGACCATACCGAAGATTATCACGTAGCCTATAGCCTCTGACACGGCTCTTTCATCACTAAATAATCCCATCATTCCATACCACCTATCTTGAGCTGTACCTTATCGTATGCAGGGCGTTCAAGCTGCTTGTGTTCCCGCTTACAGGTATAGTCGAGTTCACGCCGTTCAGGGTGAGCGTAACATAGATACCGTTCTCAATGCTGTACACTGTGACTTCTTTATCGAGACCGTTAGGGCTTGTCTGTATGCCCACATTATAATGATATCCGGCAACATCGGTCGGAATATAAAAGTTGGTCCTTATGGAGCCGTTATCAGGTGCGACCAGATAGGTATCGATAAGCTTTGTATCGACGTCATTTCCGATGTCTACGAACTGGTTCTGGCACACGGTCCTTTTCGGAGTATCGATGAACATTGATTGTGACATTGTGATGAATACGGTAAAGATAAACATCGCGAGCATGAATGTAATAATATACTCTGTGACGATGTTTACACCGTCGTCATTTCGTAATAACATCCTGCCGGAAATTTTAAGCACCCCATACGATCAGGTTATAGTTTTCCGAGTAGCTTGTATCTCCGTCCAGGTAACTGATGGCCAGCGTAGCGTTCTCTATCTTCGTACTTGTCCCGTTCGCGGCAGGGACGCACCCTATCTCAACAAATGCTCCCCTGTACGCGTAAATATCAATGATGTCCGATACAAACCTGTCGAAGGTCGAGTTGAACAAGTTTGTACGTTCCTGCGCGGTAGATATCGTAACATCTTCATTTGTCGATTTACAGAGAATGTATGCCTCTTTGATGGATTCGCTTTTAAGCTCGCGGATGTCGTTTTTCGGGAAGTTCATTATCGACTCGGCAGACGAATGGCCAGTAAGCATTGCAGTATTTATTAAAAGCATCAATACGATGAGACCGACAGCTATGACTATGCCGGATAGCAGTATCCACTGTGCGCTCTGATCCTTTGTCATTTCAGGCACCAAGCCACCAGTCCCCCTTAAAATCAGAACTTATTATGCTTCCGTCACGAGCGTTGAAAATGATCTCGAAGTTTCGGGAATTGTCAAAAGGATCGGAATAGGTCAGCTCGTATCTACCGCCATCCGGTTCGGAGTAGAAATCGAAGGATACCAGATAATTACCCGTATCAGGCCGGCTTATTAAAAAAGACAGATTTTTCATGATAATAGAGCTGTCCTGCATTTCGGACTTATCCATGACATGAATGCCCGTTGAATAAGAACTGTGCTCTATGGCGCCGGTAACATTACCATACTCAACCGTGACGATCATAGCATCTTTACCCTGAGCGAACATAACATGCCATTCGTAAGATAAACCGTCCATGCCCATATGGCCGGAACCGGCCTGAGAGATGCCGTATCCGGGATGCGACGATAACCATTCCCGGACATCAGGATCAGCGTATGTAATATCCAGAGCATTATAAAGGGAAATACCGGTAAGGCCGTTGACAGAAGATACGTTTTGTTGGTACTCGCCGACATTATCATTATTGCTCTTTATATCCGGTTTCCCGGAGAACACATCTCCGATCAAAGGTGAAAGATGATCTGGAATAACGACGCATAGCGCCAGGATCAATATCGATATTAGCGATAACGCTACAAATACGTATATGGTCATTGGATGGTCATTCATTATTTTCCTCCTTATTCCAGTATTATTTGACCTCTCATGTCAGGACGGTTAACTACTATGAATGTGGAATCAGTGCTGTTACCGTCCGATGCGGATATTCTCAACAAATAATTACCAAAGGGAAGGTCCCGGACATTCCAGTATTCCTTGAAAGGCGTATTATTATTGGACATATTACCCTGGAACCCGGTAGAAATGACGTTGAATATCCCCGTTGTATCCGGAGCGAAATCGATCACCTGCGTATAGTTGCCGGTATCGTTATACCTTACAAGCCATACTACTTCTGTCAGGTCATTCCTGATCCGGGAATTATTACCCGGCGATATAATGGTGATATTAATGATCCGGTCATCCGCGTTTAATCCGGCAGTAAGGTTATCGCTTGCATAGATCACCTCATACCCGATCTCGGAAGTGCCAATACTATCATCAGGCCTTAAAAAGCTTATCTGGCTGCCGTTGCCTATAGGATAAATGTATCCGCCTTTCTTGATCAAAAGCTGATATTTTACGCTCCATATCTCATTGACCCGAATGACTCCGGGGTTCCATTTTAACGTATAGGAAGAGTCGTTGAAAGTTATCGTCGGGTCTTTTTGGTATTTGGTACCATTTGTTGCCGTAACTATGGCAGACCCGGATACATATTCGGCATTATTTATCACCGTACCGTTGATCTCGGACCTTTCGCCCAAAAGGGTGAGTTCGCTGGACTGTGCTATAGTGTCATGCATGTCGGTAGCGATAAACTTGAATCTCTCGGAAAGGTCGCTGCTGTTGGAAGCGCGATAATATTTACCCCCTGTGACGTTTGCAAGGTATGACAGTTGCTCCTCATCGCAGCCGCCGAAACCCACGGTATATAATATTATACCATTATCCCTGGCCCGTAAAGCCTGGGCGCGATCATTGTCGGGATAGTATGAATACCCGTCCGTCAGAAGAATGATAACTTTCTTAACATCATCGTTGGTAGTAGATAGCAGATGATCGATAGCCCGGGACAAACCAAGATGAGTATATGTCCCTCCGCCCAGTGACATTCCGTTTATACTTGATATTAGGCCGGAACGGTCTCCGGACATTGGCGTAAGAGGATATCTTAATTGTGAATTAGAGTTATAAGATACCAGTCCGACCCTGTCAAGGGGGGATACTGTTTCGACGAAATCCTTTGAGGCATCTTTGGCAGCTTTTATCCTTTTTGTGTTTAGCTCAACTGAGAGGAAGTAAGGAGATGGGGGCGCAATTGTGCCATTCTGGTAACGTGCGTAAAGCTGGTATGTCCCGAGAGGCATGTTCTTAGCGTCATTGACCACGTGAATGCGCTCGGTCAGGCCTGACGTGCAGGTGTAATTATTCCCATTGGGGTATTGTACGAGAAGGTCATAATAAGTGGTCTGAGACCCGCTAAGACCCTGATTATTATACCTCCATCCGCACATGAAATCGATGGATTTCGGCCTTTGGGTCATGGTATATTCTCCGATCTTATACCATTTTTTATCGTCAGGTATCCAGCCGGTCTTCGGCAATTCTCCCTGCCGGTCAAGGTCTGCATACCAGTCCATACTTGAGGAGGTATCGATGACTAGCATCGCATCGACCGGCTTTGGAGCCACTTTCCATCCGATCCCGGTTATGTTTATCGTGACATTAACTGACTTATTCACTGCAGCTATGCGAGGTTCCACTTCAGTCGATACGCTAAGGAAAGAACGGTTCGTGTAGATGATATTCGCGGTAGCCATCATCCCATTACTTTCCGCTTTTACGGTCGCTTCGCCGAAATAGAATGAGTTATTATCAAGAGTGAATACCGACCTGAACTCTCCGAACTGGTTTGTGGTACCGCTTGAAGGTTCCGAAATTAAGCCGTTACCGGTCGGCACTGTGAGCTCCACATATTGACCGGGCAGGGGATGATACCATTCGTCCGTGACTATAGCAGTTACGTTGGTCGCGTGAATATTTTTGAACGATTCATCGTTCAATACTTCAGAGCTGGCGACAACATTGGGTATAGCCCTTAAGTAGACTTTACAAGGCGGGCCTACGATATACTGGAGAGAAATAGATTTAGTCAGGTTGTTAATTGTCGAGACGTTTATCAATACTTCGCCAGGATAGCTTGAAGGGCTGGACGTTATCTCTGCGGTCCCGAATTTATTTGTCGGCACAGACCATACTTCACCGTAAGGATTGGAAAAATTGATCAATATGCCTGATGGAGCTCGGTTACCGAACTCATCCGATAATTGTGCCATGATCTTATAAGTCGATACACCATCAGCAAAGACCGGATCTGACGGGATAGTAAATACAGTCAGATTGGTCGGGCTGGAGCTCATTACCTGAAAAGTAGTCATCCTGAACAGGTCAAGATCCCTGACCTTACACATCACGTAATTGGTACCGATCGAGGTAGACGCGTTCAGAGTAACGGAGGCAACACCGGTGTCCGATACTACATAGTATGGTATGCTGTTGTTTTGTCCGGGCCTGTACAGGTAAAACTCATAATAAACCGGGACTCCTGTAAAAATCGAGCCGCCGTTCGTCAGAGTCCCGGTTATTGTCACACTGGAGTTCGCCACTATTATTTCAGCTGACCTTTCAAGGGTCAAATCGCCATCTACGAACCAGACCTGTGTCGAGTTAGATATTGTAACGGGAGAAGATTTAGTGCTTACCTGAATATTTTCAATATAAGAACTAGCGCCGGGCCCTGCGTTGAATGATAATGTACCGAACTCATCTGTCACACCTTCCAGATGGATACCCGAGCTTGTATCAACCCCTAAGACAGTGGATTTATTTCGATTTTGATATTTATCTTCGACTATGGCCGTTATCAGGGCGGTGGATATCCCGTTGGCCTGCACCAGCTTTCTTGAGTATGCCAGATATATGCTTTCCGGGTCAGATGCCTGGACAGGTATAGATCTTGTTAAGATATTATTAGAAACGTTTATCCTTAAATTGTGATCTTCAGCTTTAGTTGACGCAATGAATGAAAAAAGTGCGATACCGCTTGAGTCTGTGACGCAGGTCAGTATCTGTGTGCTTGAGTCGGGATATGTCACCTGAAGTTCCACATTTTTATCAGATAAAGGAATGCCGTTTTCAAGAACACTTACTTTAACATCGACTGGTTCGGTAACGCGAGGGATCGAAGTAAGTATCTCTGTGTCTATACTGTAGCCCGTATCTGCTTTTACGACCGCAGGAAATATTCCGGAAAATAGAATTGAAATTAAACAGACCACTATTATAAAACACATCACATGTTTCGAACGCTTGTATGACAATCCCTTGCACCTACTATTTTAAAAGAAATTACTTATATATAAGTATTTTGTTTATGAAAAAAAGTTAATTAAATAACGTTTATTAAAATTTAAAATTGTTTTATTTGGTATTTATTGGTTTTATTCAAAATTTTATAAAATAAATTGGAAAATTCGTTAAATCAAAATTCAATAAATGTTTTATACTCTCAGATAGACCCTGAATTTATAATGCGGAGACAGAACAATGGGGCTGCTTGAAAGGATCTTTGGTGAAAAAGAGGGAGATGTGGTATCAACCGATATTAGCGGATTGTATGAACAAAGGATACAGGATATGGAAGAAAAAAGGACACTATCGGATAATAAGAAGCTACAAAAGGCGATAATGGATTATCAGGACCCGGAAAATACCGAAAAGAGAGAAATATTCGTTTTTGAGGAAGAGATCAATAATAACCCTGACTATTATCTCCCATATTACTGGTCAGCCACACATAAATTTAATAAGGGTAATTTCGAGCAGGCGAAGGAGATCCTTATAAAAGGCATAGAGAAATGCAAGCTAAAAAGTGTTCTATGCAGGCGGCTTGCAGAGTTCTATTTTATGAAGGGTCACCTTGAAAATGCCTTATACTGGTTCTTTACAGCCCTCATGGCCAGCAGCTCTGATACGGATTTTCATTCATATTTCTACCTGGGCTATATCTTTGAAGCCCATGGAATGAAAGATGCTTCGCAACTGGCTCGCAGAAAAGGCAGGGGCATCGCGTATAGATTATTTTATGACACGGCCGAGTATTCAAAAAGCAAAGCCGAGAAGATTAAGACTCATGCTGTTTCAATTAAAAATGAGAAGACGCTGAAAATGCTAAAAGACTTTTACAGATATGAAAAAAAGAACCTGTTTATATAGAACCGGGAAATATGTAAGATCAATCTTATTGTTCATTTAACAATAATCGACCAAATAAACTAAAAAATTAGCAAATAGAATATTTTGTATATTTTGACCTCTGACGTTGATCGATAATTAATTTACTTCATAAACATTTATAAAGATATTTAGGTTGAAACTGGAATTTAAAAAAAGAATTAATGATCTATGCATGTGTTCCACTTCGTTTTCCACGTATCCGTAAAAACAACTTTTAACCGGATTAGCCGGTATATGAGAATGATAACTGCAGGAGATCTGGTCATTAAAGAATATATGGATATTAACAGGCAAATAGTCAAGATGAATGAAAAAATTAATAATAAAATATTAATTGCGAAAAGCGAATCTTCGCGTAACCTTTGCTATTATGCGGCTCGAAATTATATATGTACTAAAACCTTGGCTTCCTATGTTTCGGAAGACAATCCCGGCAATATACCGGCCTGCCTTCTGTCGGCTTGAAGGGCACTTCGCATTCTTTACCACAATCGGCACAAGTTGCCTTGTGCATTTCTTTTGGGCCTTCGAAACTTCTCCGGCCTCTAAATCCAGTGTCTCTCATTTATATTACTCATACAGACATTATTCTGCAATTCGAGTAAGTAAGAACATTGTATATAAGTTATGCTTCATATTATCGAATTTATTTAAAATTTTACGGACTTCTATCGGAAAAGATAATAAAAATGATGCTAAACCGACCAGAGTTAGCTGATTATAAGTGTAAGGATTTTCATCCGTGCTCTCTGTATGCAGAATTAGAAGTTTTATGAATAATAGGAGTTTTCGATAATATATATCAGGTATATGTTTCATTCCCGATAGTGACAGAGTCCACAAAAAAGACCTCGCACGATCCCATTCCCGAGTCGGTCCTTATCCTGCTTGTCTTTATCCACCGAAGGCCTCCGCCGGATGTCCAGTAAACGTCCACCAGATAACCGCCCATCGTTATCTGCCGGTCTCTAGCCAGAGATCCCAGCGCGCCGTTGACCGCATCGTTCGAAGGAATGATATGGGTATTCGATGAGTGTGACTGTATATAGCTCCCGCTTACCGGGCAACCGCCCATATAGCGATACTGGTATTTCCGGTCATACTGGTTATAAGTTATATAGCCGTCAACATCAGCGTCTTCAAGCTTACCCCATACCAGTACCATATCAATAGGGACGATCGATGACATCTCATCATGATAGATGCTCTTACTTTTGACTGTTGCCGTGATATTATATGTAGCTACAGGCTCTATCTCAAAATCGACCCCGTTGTAAGTCCTGCATATGGTCAGAATTGAACAGTACTGTTGAAGCGGTTCCTCAAAGATCGTACCGCAGGGAGGGACTTCCGGATGCATGGATTCGTAGTTATTGAATGAAGAGTATATGCAATAGATGAGTCCGGACATGATTATTAAAAATAATGAGAAGAATAGGACCATCAACAGCTTTATTCTATCCATATCCTCATCCTTATGCAGAGGACATATAAAATATCTTATGTAGCGAATTTATTTTACAGCTATCGATAATTGGAATTAAATTCATTATTAAACGTTTAAAATAACATTGACGGCCATAGAATTGCATCTGGCTCCTGTATCGACTTATTTCTAAAAAACGGCAATAAAAAAAATAAGTCTGCAGGACAGGTTTACAAATCATACCATTTATTCGCCTGACTTAAATAGAATGTTAATATTTGCCATGACAACGTTTGAACTTAAGCCCGCTTCCGCACGGGCATGGATCGTTGCGCCCTATCTTTACATATGACCTTCGAGCCTGTTCGCCGGCAAGGATCTGCATGATCTCGGCGGGAGCCCTGTTCTGGCGGAGCAATTGTGCCATCATTTTCATAGGCCGGTCTATATGATCAAAGAATGACCTGTAACCGGCACACAGATAGTTCAATCCGGGCTCACCGTCCGGCGTGTTTATGATGCGGTCTTTGGGGCAGCCGCCATGACAGGCAAAACGCACTTCGCATTCGCGGCAATAAGCAGGCAATGTTTCCAGCTTGTCCCTTCCGAACCGGCTTTGCTTTAATGAGCCCGCTATTTCTGACATATGCATCTCTTTTATGTTACCAAGGAAATATTTCGGCTCTACAAAGTGATCGCACGAGTACATGTCACCGTTGTGCTCAAGAGCCATGGCCTCGCCGCATGTCGGAGAGAAAATGCAAAGCCCGGAAGGAACGCCCGCCCAGTTCGCAAGGGCTACGTCGAACGTCTGTACGAATACACGGCCTACATCCCTTCTTACCCACTCATCGAATATCGCTTTCAGGAAATTTCCGAATTGTTCTGCCTTTACAGACCTGCCGGTGACATCTTGTCCTTCCTGGAATCCTGTTTCATTATCCCTTTCAACTATCGGTATGAACTGTATGAATTGAGCTCCGGCTTCATCGCGGAAGAACCGGTATACGTCGAGTGGATGATCTGCGTTTGAGGCATGAATGGTCGCAAGGATATTGAAGTCTACATCATACTTTTGAAGAAGCCGTAAGCCTCGCATCACCCTGTCAAAAGTAGGATTCCCGGACCTGTCGACGCGGTATGCGTCGTGTAGTTCGCGAGGGCCGTCTATACTGATACCGATGAGAAAGTTATTCTCTTTGAAAAATCTGCACCACTCGTCATCCAGTGTCGTTCCGTTCGTTTGCAGCGTGTTAATTATGGTCATGTCGGGTTTTTTATGTTTTTTCTCGAGTTCGATGGACTTACGATAAAAATCGAGCCCCATCAAGGTCGGCTCTCCGCCCTGCCATGCCACATATACCTGTGGCACCTGATGCGACTCGATCACCTGCCGTATGTATGTTTCCAGAAGCGCGTCATCCATTCGGAAACGGTTTCCGGGGTATAGCCTCTCCTTTGAGAGGAAGAAGCAATACCTGCATTGCAGGTTACATATCGATCCTGTAGGCTTTGCCAGTACATGGAAAGCGGCCGGTGTGCCTGTCATCTTATTATACTCTCTACTCCCTGGCGAACGCCATTCTTGTCTCTAGCTCGGTATCGCGCTTCTTTTCGCCGCTGATGTCTACGGTGACCTTCTTTATTTTACCGGTAAACTTGAAAGGCGACTTATAATCGTCTGTGACCGGCACGCCGCCGTCATATCCGCAGCATAATCCTTCTCCGGCCAGATTATAGGCTATCGGCACTGTATGCGGGATCTCTCCTTCACCGGCTTTTTTACCGTTAATGAAAAGTATCCCTTTTCCCTGATGATCTCCAGTCTTTTTGAACTCGAACCTCAAGGTAGCTTCGCCTTCCGGCACATCGAACTCCGAGCTTATACGATACTCTGTGATCCCTACATAGTTATGCACGTAATGCAGCTTTCTGTCCTTGATATAGAATGAGTAGCCGCCGAAAACCGAGCCATGCGCGAGCAATACGCCATCGGCCCCGCCTTTAGGTATGTTGACATGCGCCGTTATGCTATGAGAGCGGTTTTTAACATCCGCCGCGACTCTTTCGGGGACCGGGGATATGCCCGGGTAATATGTATATTTGGTACGGTCCTTTACCATGACAGGCCTCGGCTCAGCGAGGCGTTCCTGCCCCCGGCCGTCCAGCGGCAGAACATGGTATTTGCCGGCCTCCATCCACCAGGTCTCTATCAGTTCCTGAAGTTTTTCCGGATGCCGGTCCGCAACATCATGGCATTCTGAAAAATCTTCATCGACGTGATAGAGTTCCCATTTTACCCGGGATAATTCCTCTTCGGTGACCTCTTTACCAAATGGCCATGGAGCCACGGCTTTCCACCCGTCATGATATATGGCCCGGTATGAGAACATCTCATAATACTGTGTTTTACGGACGCTGGGTGCCTCCTCGTAATCGAAGCTGTACCCAAAGCTGACGCCTTCTATAGGTTTTTGAACATAGCCTTTTACCACAATAGGATGCTCGATATTTAAGATGTCAAGCACAGTGGGCATGACATCGATAGCATGGAGATACTGGCTCCTGACCTCTCCTTTCGACTTGATGCCCTTTGGCCAGTGCACGATAAAGGGATCGCTGATGCCGCCGTTATGTGTTTCCCGCTTCCAGCGCTTGAACGGAGTGTTCATCGCCATCGTCCAGCCCATCGGGTAATGGTTATAAGTTCTGGGCCCGCCGAGTTCATCCAGCATCTTTAGATTATCTTCGAGGCTTTCCGGTACCATGTTGAAAAACCGGTTCTCATTAACTGAGCCAAACTGCCCTCCTTCGGCGCTGGCGCCATTGTCCGATATAACAAATATCAGAGTATTGTCGAGATCGCCCGTCTCCTCCAAAAAGTCTATCAATCGCCCTATGTGATGGTCTGTGTGGCTGAGGAAGCCTGCAAAGACCTCCATCATGCGGGCATAAAGCTTCTTCTCGTTGTCAGGCAGACCGTCCCATTCCTGTACTTCCGGCTCTCTCGGGGGCAATTCTGTATTTAAAGGCACGATGCCCATTTTTTTCTGCCTCTCCAGAGTCTCCTCCCTGACTTTATCCCAGCCTTTATCAAATAGCCCCTTATATTGATCCGCCCACTCTTTCGGCACATGATGAGGCGCATGGCATGCCCCTGTGCAGAAGTATATGAAGAACGGCTTATCAGGCGTTACCGCCTTTAGGTCTTTTATGAAATCTATAGTCTTGTCTACGAGGTCTTCGGTCAGATGATACCCTTCTTCGGGAGTCTTAGGCGGATCAATTTCATGATTATCATATACCAGGTCAGGATCATACTGGTGGGTCTCCCCGCCGAGGAAGCCATAAAATCTCTCAAATCCTCTTCCCATGGGCCATCTGGTGCGGGGCGACGCCATATTCGTCTCTTCATCGGGAGTGAGATGCCATTTACCTACAGCATAAGCAGAATAGCCATTAGGGGTCAGTATCTCTGATAAAAATGCGTTAGTAAGCGGTATATGCCCGTTATATCCCGGGAACCCTGTCGCTATCTCGGTTATTCCTGCCATCGCGTTCGAATGATGGTTCCTTCCCGTCAAAAGGCAGGACCTGGTCGGCGAACATAATGCTGTCGTATGGAAGTTATTGTACCGCAGCCCGTTCGCTGCGAGCCTGTCGAACGTCGGCGTATCTATTGGGCCCCCATAACAACTTAAGGAGCCGAAGCCCACATCGTCGAGCACGATATATAATATGTTCGGCGAGCCTTCTTTCGCTAATACAGGTTCAGGCCACCAGGGTACAGATTCCCGGTAAGTCCTTCCTATCCTGCCGTGAAATTCTCCACTGCTGTAAGGATCGATAAATTTTGCCATAGTATCACCCACCGATAATGTTCTCCGGACCTAAGAGCACTATACCGTTTATATCAGCACTAACAGCTCAATACATTAAAGTAGCCCGTCTATTATCAGTCTTTTAACAATTTTAAAATATTATAAAGTAATTAATATAATTTATACAAACTTATTAATCATTTTAATAGCTTAAAAAAGAGATTTTGATTGTTTTTACTTACTCCATTAGTCTCTAAACATCCATATCAAAAGTTAAGACCAGCGATTCAGGCCAATATACCCGGGATAAATCGCTTAGAACTAGAAACATTTTGTTTTTATTTATGATTGAACATTAGATTAACACAAAATTATTGTTGTAATAATATAAATATTCAATAAATCATTATTTAATGGGTTTGTTGGGTATGAGGCCGATTGTAGTCCTGAACATATTGCTTGTCATTATATTATTGATATATGCACAGCCTGCTAATGCGCAATTTTGTATATTACCGCAGACAACCAGTATCCCATTCGTGACTACCTGCGATCTTTTCTATATGAATCCGTATTCTGTCGGGGCATTGATCATCAAGGAGGCGAACAGGACCACATTTGCCAGCGGCCATGAAGGCGACCTGATCCTTACTTTCACGCCTGCAGAGCCTGTGGAAAACTGCATCAGCCTGCCTGCCCTACCCCTTATTGTCCAACGACAGGATAGCTTCATGGCCTATGATGACACCTACTTGTTTACAGATATAATAGCTACAGGTTCAATAGGTACTTAATGAGCCTGGTTCAACACAGAACAGGTATCGGAACGATCCTGCAATTGTGACTTGATAATCAGGCATGTTCATGAATGGTTTTATGTTACGTTCTGTGGCCTGTTCCTTAAATTTAATTTTATCACAAAGAGATACTTGCATGTACTTTTTATCACTGTGGCCCGGCAGATCATCATGCTTAAATGTCAGTTAATGGCTCTGCGGACCCGCATGACCTGACATCCTTTACCATAGTCGATATGAAAACTATGCTGTTTGATTGGCCAGTGCCCTGATTATTTTCTCTACGATCTTTGCTCTTCTCAGATATGTTTCCGGGCTGACATAAGCGTACCCGAGCGACCTTATACCGATGTCGACATTATTGCCCCCGGGAGCGATCAAACCCACCAGCTTACAGTACTGGGAACCGGGCTGGACCGTGAATTGAGTGAAAATGTCATTGGGCGGCTCTTTATAAATAATTGAGGACGGTCCTTCGTTTACCCTTATCGTTCCCTGCATATACTGTGCGGGAAGCATTAGCTCTTCGAGCGTAGTATCCCGGACTAGCGTTTTTAGCCTTCCGTCCCCTATACCCACATTTCCTACGGCCCTGGCGCCTTCCCAGTCCACTATCTTTTTAGCGGCAGTACCGTTGACATCGTACCCCATCGGAAGATAGTGCCTGGTGCTTCTGTTAGCCATCGTATAAATATCCGCACGCGCACTGGCATCATATACAAGGATATTGATGAATGAAGGAAGAATAAAACATATTGAGATCAAAAGTACTATTATCGTTTTTAAAAGATGCCCGCCTCCCATATTTAATAGATATTTCTTTACCGGATTTTATTACTATAGACATTTTTAAACGCTGGAGAATTAGTTAGCCTGTAATTTCAACAGGCAAAATTGGACGGTAATAGTAGTAGCATGAACCATATGCTTAGTATCCGCCGGGCATTGTTAACACGATCCGGTATAATGGTTGTCCTTGAGATAAAAAGTTCAATTACGAAAAAGATCATTTCGCCAGGATTTCTGCCAGTCTGATCAAGCTTAGATCAAGACGCTTTTCACCTTCGCAAGAATCCTTTATATCAATACTCTTTACACTGCCGTTTTGAAAGACAACTGCTTTGTTCCCCTGGCCTTCGAACAATAGCTCGACGGACCTGTTCCCAAAAAGGCTTGCCAATAGCCGGCTTCTTGCCGTAGGGTTCCCGCCTCTCTGGGCATATCCTAAAATGCTGAGCCTTGTTTCCAGCCCGGTGTTTTCCCTGATGTCCTTTGTAAGCTGATGAGTGTCGCCGATACCTTCGGCTGCCACGATTATGCCCGACTTTTTTCCTTTTTCGGCATTTTCTCGGATGATCTCGAATACGTTTTCCGCTATGAACTCTACTTCAGGGACAAGTATGATCTCAGCCCCTACCGTTATTCCTACGGTAGATGCCAGGAACCCCCTTTTTCGCCCCATGACCTCCACCACGAAGATCCGGTCATGAGAGACAGCCGTATCCCTGATCTTGTCTATTTGCTGCACCGCGGTGTTAACCGCCGTGTCGAACCCTATAGTCTCGTCCGTGCCAAAGACATCATTATCTATTGTCGCCGGGATGCCGATCATCGGTACTCCCGACTTATTACCCAGTTCTAAGGCTGCCCGGAAGGAACCGTCGCCGCCAATGACCACCAGCCCGTCGATATTGTTTGATGCGAGGCTCTCGCAGCCTTTCTCGACGCCTTCTTCGGTATTGAACTCAGGGCACCTGGAAGTATGAAGTATAGTGCCGCCATGCTGGATTATTCCGCTTACTGAACGCGGCGTCAGAACCATACAGTCATTTCTGATCAAGCCATGCCAGCCTTTTTTGAAGCCGGTGACTTTAAGATCTTTCGAATGCGCTACACGAACGACCGCCCTGATCGCAGCGTTCATGCCGGGCGCATCTCCCCCGCTTGTCACTATACCAATATTCTTCAAAAATGATCCCGTCTAAGATTTTACTTATCATTTAAAAAATATTATCGATAATATAAACGATAACGGCTTACAGAATATGTTCGGCCATAACTGCCCGTAAGCAGCATAGATCGAGACGATCGTTCGGCATACCCTGACAGTTGGGCTATAGTAAATTACTCGACGCTATTCGCCATTTTTATCAAATAATTATTTTATATGCAAAATAAAATAGAATCCGGGGTGAACAGGTATTACAAAAGAATTCAGCTGTAAGTCCACAGGTTCCGACTGTCCTTTCATGGTCCGTGACGAGAACGTTGACGAGCTTGTCTCTATGGTACAGAGGCATGCAAAGGACGTCCATGACGAGAAACTATCAAAGGACGACATTCTAAAATTTACTAAGAGCGTGTAGGCTGTATAGCCTGCACTTTTTATTATCGGTCAGGCTAAAAGAATCGTATTATAGCGGCCGATACAGCATATTTGGTGTGTTTTTAATCACGGTAAGGGTCCGGGAGGCCCGGGCTGAGGCTCGGGCTGCGGAATAGGCTCCGGCGGTGGCGGCTCTCTTGCGGTTGAGTTTTTCATATTTTCTTATGTAAAAAACGTATGTATTTACAATTTATCCGGATATTGTGTGTTTATTCGGGAATATATAACTTTATTCTATCCTGAAAATTCAGTCTGCTCTGGCATCTACGAAAGAGAGCATTCAGGAGTGACAGTTAAATTGACCGAACGAGATGACCGCGAATAAATAAAAATTTTAAATTTTAATATTTTTGCCAACTTAGTCAGCTATTGTATATTCAGGTATACGAGGGCGCCAAATTTTATCGACCCGGTTCATTCTTATATGGAGCAGAATGAGCCTTAAGGAAGACTTGAAGGAAGCCCTGTCAGGGGACATTATCGATCATCTTCCCGGTGGTTTTGAGATAATAGGGAATATTGCCGTCTTTTCTATCCCTCCTGAACTGGATGATCATAAAAAGCAGATAGCGAGACATTGATATCCAGGCGAAAGAACATCCGGACAGTCCTGAATAAGACGCCAAAACTTGAGGGCGATAAAAGAGTAGCGCATTATGAGATACTTGCGGAAAACTTCACGCTTCTCGCCATGCTCCAAAATGACTTACCGACACCGCACCTTGCCAAAAAGATCGGGTCACTGCTCTGTGGAAACCTGTAGATCATAGCATTTAATAGAAATAGGAAAATAAGCCGGTCGAATGATATTGACACATACCGGTTCTCATATTATCAATTTTTATTAAAAAAATAGACATTAGATCACGGACATTACAGGCTTCTATTTATTATTTGTAATATATTTATATACTAGCTATTTTATAATTATCCTTAAATAAGCCATATAAATGACTGTGGGGCTGTTTAAATGGATAAGGCTAAACTAATTTTTGGACTGACTATCGTACTATCAATGATAATAGCCGGATGTACGGGACCTAAAGCGCCGCCTCCCGATATACAACCGGTGGATGATCAAATGGCCGGGGCCCGGGATGACTATAATACAAAGGTCTCTGCATTGAACAAGATGATAAATAACCTTAAGGAACAATCGCGTCCGGCCAATGTCACCATGGATGAGTATCGTTCATGGCTTGACGATTATGACAAGCTGATCGCCATTACCGAACAGCGATTCAATGATACGATAGCAGCAGGTGAAAGGTACGCAGAGTACCTGGACAATGAAAGCGTGGAATATAAAAGGATCATAAGCGACAGGGAGAAATTTGGGCAGGACATCAAGGCTCAGCGAAGCAATTATAACATCCTTGAAAGGTCCTATGATACCCGACTGGAGAAACAAGCGGCAACGGATGATTACATAGATAAAAGTAATATTGCCGATTCGAGGTTCAATGACCTGCTGGAGTATACAAGGTCGACAAGCCCCGCTAACATAGGCGAGTACAGGCAATTCATAGACGGCTTCAAACAGAGAAGCATAGATTATGAGTACAGCGCTAACCAGGCGATAGATGCAGGAATAAAGCTACAGCAATACTATGACCCTGAAAGCAGCGAATATGTTGAGATCTCCGACAGAGAGAAGGTCTACAGGAATAATATAAAGACGTGCTGGGAAACATACAACAGTTACCAGTCCAATTATGAAAAAAATGCCGCAGTGATGGGATCATATGCGACGAACAAGGAGATACAGGACATATATAACGACTATGTCGCGAAGTTAAACAGAGCGACCGCGTCAAAGAAAGAGCTTGACGAACAGAAAAATCCCATGGACATTCTTTCAAAGCTTGATAAAGAATGGATACAGGGATACGGTCAAAAAGTAGCGGCCTTTGTCTCCGACTGTAACGCGGCCATAGAAGCCGGAAGAAAATTACAGAAATACCTTGACCCTGAAGGCGGCGACTTTGAAAATATAGCCAAGAACGAGCAGGCCATGGTAGACAGCATGAACAAGTACCAGGAAGACTACAGGAAGATCGTGGCAACATATAATAATATGCATCCGCTTGACCCTGTCGAATGATACATTGATCGATACGGGTCATTGTCCGGGTTCATGGCCGGATCCATAGAAACGGTCCTGCAGCTTAAAACCCTGAACTGATGGGAATCTCAGGCATGTATCAGGGTTTTTGACCTTTTTATTTTTAATGCTACATCCTTGCCCAGTAACCTGCATCCGTCAGCCTCCTTTTCGGAAGGCCCGTACTGGATGCGTATTACCGGGTCTACCACTTTTATGCCGATCTTCCTCATCCTTTCAGCGATAAGTACAGGAGCTTCCCCGGTCCATCCGTAAGACCCGAAGGCTACGCCATATTTTCCGGTCACGTCCTCCTTGCCGAGCCGGTCCAGAAGTCTTTCTACCGGGGCCATCATATTATGATCGTATGTCGGAGACCCGATACCAATGGCATTCGCAGCCACTATGTCTTCTATCCTCGCGTCACAAAGATCCATAGCGATAACGTCGACATCCTCCGAGCGAGCCCCGTCGATCACGGCATCCGCAATAGCCTTTGTATTACCGGACATGCTCAGGTACAATAGCACGAATTTGGCCATAGTTATACCATAAAAATAGTTTAAAAATAAAAATATGACCCGGCATTAGAGCATATCCCTAAACAGGATTAAAACATTTAAGATGATATATGCCTGAACCATTTTATCGTTCACACTGCAGTAAGCCGAATATACGCGGACGTGAAGCCAGAGTATGATATGCATACAAATGCATAGGAAATAATTATATAATAAATCAGTAAATAAATTAATTTAGGGAAACTACATGGCCGGCGAAGAGATAATAGTATTTTGGGCAGGAGCTGTTGTATTTGCCATTGCTGCGATAGGGTTCACATTACTTGAGAGCAGGATAAAGACGGATAAATGGCCATTCAGGGATGAGGCTTTTGTTTCTTTCATTACGGTCATATCATATGTCATCATGGCGAATGGCATACTGACAGTGACAGCCCCTAACGGACAGCCGATATACTGGACCAGGTGGCTTTTCTACATAGGAAGCTGTGTTATACTGGCCACTGAAGTTGCCCGGATCGGAGGTAAACTGCGCGGGGAGACGCTGGAAGTAGCCATCCTCACAGGCATAGTGATGTTCTGCGGATTTTTGGCAAGCTATTTTACCACTCCCGAACGGTGGTATTATTTTGCCCTGAGCTCGGCAGCATATATCGGCCTGTTGATGTCGCTAGTACGCTGGAGAGCGGCGGACCAGAGATACAGGAAGCCGATCGTCGGGTTCATTATGGCTATGTGGTCGCTGTTCCCGGTTGTTTGGATACTGGCCCCGACAGGGTTTGGTGTGATCTCACCATTCACCGAAGCAATACTATATGGCATCCTTGACCTCGTCACAAAGATAGGGTTCGGCCTGTTCGTTGTGTACAGGATCAAGAACGTGTTCGCGACACAAGAAAGGAGAGAGCCCGTTAAAGCTGTGCCGGCCAGATAATATGGCATTGTAAAAGATAATATCGGCCGGAGATCTGGATAAAATTTTTAATTAATAGTACTGATCAGGAAAAATGAAAATTATTTTTAGATCCGGAACAGGGCAGACAATGACAAAATGTCAGAGCTATGGCGGCCGATGGCATGTTATTGTTAAAATTTTTTCGCGAACGATTCCACTTTTTTAAGGTATTCATCGTTATTAATGTCCTTTTCCAGTATCCTTAACATATCAATATACCTTGCGCCGCATTTCTCTAATTGTTCTTTTATACGGACCGACGCTTTTTGCTGCTTGCCTCCGCCGGACGTTATCAGTATCGCGAACTTTTTTCCACGGACGTTCTCAAGCTTTGAAAGATATTCGTTTACAGCCGACGGAGTTTTCCCTGCCCATACCGGACAGCAGATGATTATACCGTCATAATCCTTGAGATCCGTGATACACGGCTTTATAGGGACTTTCTTTTCTTTAATGGCATAGTATGCCTTGAAAAGGTACCACCGGTCCTTTAAAGCTTCTATACGGGTGAGATCCGCACCGATTAATCTCTGTAAAGCTTCGGCTGCTTTAAGCGTATTGCCTGTGTAGGAATAACATGCCACCAGCATTTTCATGGAAAGACCATATTATGTTTATAGTTAATCACTAAAAAGTATTGTGTAGTAAATCAGCTTAATTGACATTGTCGTTAAATTTTTACCTCATTCTTTTTTGCAATGTCTCCGCGTGCAGGAACACTAAAACAATTAAAGATATGACTTTTGCAGTAAATCGGTATTATTTTTACAATGATCAGGAGTCCGCCTGCATCGTCCGGTAAATGACAATATTTATAATTCCATAATATAATAATCATTATGATGGTTATGGAAAATTTCATTACAGGACATTTATTGTGCCAGGAAGTTGACGTCTACTGTGGCGGCCAGGATAAGTTCACAGGGACGGTGGCGGGATGCGCCGACGGCGTGCTTACTCTTGAAACAGGTAAAGGGGTTTACACGCACGTAGCGATAGATAAGATCATAGCAATTTGGGGGAAAAAAGAAACGGTCCCGGCCGCAGCCGAATCTACAAAAGAGGTCAAGAAAGCCGTGAAAGCGGTTAAGGCTAAAAAGAAGGCTAAAAAATAAAATTTATCAGCAGTAACATCCTGCATGAAAACGACGTTATTTTTTTATTAAGCATTATAGGAAAGCGACAAAGAGCTTCGATGAACATTCCGGGTACTTTAGACCGGAAGTAAATCAGCCCCGCTGTATCCTTGTTTTATCATCCCTTTATCAGATCTTTGATGATGTTGAGCAGGATCACCGGTCAAAAAGCCCACGAACGTCATCGGGGTCTATATACCCTTTTAGCTGCCATGGGCCCCGGTAAAATTCCCGGTCTTTGCCTGCGCTCAGGTAAAGCGCTTTCGTCGGGCATGACTTAAAGCACCGGAAGCACAGTATACATTTGCCATTGTCTATGTGTGGACCGGTATCGTCGACATTGATAGCTTCCCCGGGACATGTTTTTTGACACTTTTTACATTTAATGCACTTATCCGGAGAAGTTCTAAACAACAGTCTCTTCAACAGGCCCATAGCAGGAGGCTCAAAAATATTTTTTACGATAGTAGAGGCCGTCGCGCCCAGAATGTGATCCTCATAATTTGCACAGCCTTCGCCCGAGCATATGACGGAGCCTACATCCTGTCCGAAAGAGTATATTCTCTTAATATCGTCTTTTTTCAGCGGGAATCTGCCGGAGAAAAGGTCTATAAGAAAAACGCCGTCCATCGCCCCAAAAAATTTAGTCTCAAGCGAGCCGATGATAGTTCCCCCTCGCTCTCCGACCGTCTTTTTCATAACGTCCATCGAGCCAAAGAATGCTTCCGAAGCGGTGGAGAATAAAAATACGCGTTTATCGGATAGATCGAATGATGATACAAATTTTTTTACAGGCTCCGTAAAGTTACCCGCATAGATGGGAGATCCTATCCCTATGACATCACAGCCTGACAGTATGCCTGCGTACTCCCCCGCCTCCTCAACCCGCACCATCAAAGGCTCAAGGCTGTACGAAGCGAGACCTCTGGATATTATCTCGGCAGTATATTTTGTATTGTTCGACGATGAGAAATATATTATAGGGATCATCTTGCTCATGACTAAAACTATCTCGGCGCTGACAATACTTAACCATTTTTACGATGCTCGAAAAGATTAAATCAGCATCATTGCTTTATGAGCATTATGAGCAAATACCTGGATATCCGCCCCGCGAAGACCCCGGACATTAATGCGATCAACGATATTTATAATCATTATGTCATTAATTCAATATGTACGTTCCAGACAGAACCCGAGACAGTCGAAAGCCGTACGGCATGGTTCGAAGCTCACGGCGAGAGATACCCGGTGTTCGTTGCTGAGATCGACGGGGAGGTCGTTGGATGGGCTTCGCTTTCTAAGTACCACCCGGGGTCATCTGCATGGCACACGGTAGAGGATTCCGTCTATATCAGGCATGACATGACGGGTAAAGGAATAGGAAAAGTATTGCTGATGAACCTCATACTTGAGGCACGTTGCCTGGGATACCACAGCATCATGGCAGGGATCGCATCTGATCAGATAGCGAGCTTAAAGCTGCACGAAGACTTCGGCTTTATGGAAGCAGGCCATCTTAGAGAGATCGGGTACAAGCTGGATAGGTGGATAGACGTGAAGCTATTACAGCTATTGCTCTAAAAAATCCGCTATAAAGGTTTTTAAAGTTTAAAATAATCTACGGCATTTTTTTATCCGGTGTAGAGGATGGCGAGATCATCAAAGGTTTTAGTAATATCGGTGCTTGCACTTATGCTATCGTGTATGTGTATGCAGGCATGTGCGCAAAAGGATAAGCTGATGACTGACATAGGTCAAAAGAAATATGATGCTTCGATCATGGGACAGAACTTACAGTCCACGGACAGCAGGCTGGCCGAGCGGCAGCAAAGCGTAGACCAGGGGCTGGATAAGCTGTCGGTTGAAGAAAAGAACAGGATCAAGCAGGACATACATAACACGGCAAATTACCTCTCAGGATGGAAGAAGGACGTCGCCAGACTGGAAAATGATTATGAGAAGCTATATCAGCGATCGAACGAGTACCAGCTGACTCCCGAGGAACAGGCCAGTGTGAACAGAGAAATGAGTGAGTTTAAGGCTAATATTGAGAAATTGAAAACGCACTTAAAGAACATACAGGACAAAATGGATCACATCGTTAAAAAGATAGGGGAAGCCTGAGCAAAACATGCCGCATATATTCCCCGGGTATTTTATTTTTAATTCATAATGTCGCATAATTATTGATCACCATTATTTTTGGTATTTTCAAATTGTTCATGAATAAACATTATATATTATCAAGGACAATCTAAGCATGGTGATCATACGGCAGTGGATACGAACTCACTCGCAGCGACCGCATTTTTACTCGGCGGGGCGCTGGTGGTATTTAACCTGAGCAACGGCTCGATATATGCCATGATCAAAGAGCTGTCCGCAGTAGCGGTTATCACCTTATGCATCTATCTGCTTGTAAAGTTCATTATCAAGATGGATAGCGCTAATTGAAACATTCTTTCTCGACGGGAAAATATTAGTCCAAAGCGGTGAATTCACTGATATGAGCGGTTGCACCCAGTGCGGGACATGTTGCCTGAAATATGGCATGAGACTTGAGGCTTCCGGCCAGGACATCGCTAAATGGATGTTCGACGGCAGGGAAGACATCCTCAGACATGTGCTGATCCGGTATGATGAAAAAGGTGAAGTATCCGAAGGCATCCTCTGGGTGGACGAGAACGGGAATAAGGTCGCTTCGTGCCCATTCTTAAGATCTACGGAAGATAAAAGATATTTTTGCGGCATACAGGATGCAAAGCCCGAAGTATGCTCATGGCATTTCTGCGAAAAATACTATCCATTCGATTAGATGGACCTCGCTTTTAATGCGCTGACGATATTGTTAACTCCCAGGATATATGCGGCAGTATACATATCCTTTTTATAATCCACGGATACATCGTGAACGTCCCTGAATGCCTTCTTCATTATAAGTTTAAGATTTCCCGATACCTGCGGGCCGCTCCATGCATATCCCTGTCTGCCTTGAGCCCACTCAAAATGGCTTACTACGACTCCGCCCCCGTTAGCCAGCACGTCAGGGATGACAAAAATACCCCTGTCGTTTAGTATTTCACTGGCCCTCTTATCTACAGGGCCGTTCGCAAGGGATAATACAGCCCGGGCATTGATGTCCGCAGCGTTCTTACCGGTTATCTGGTCTTCGGTCGCCGCCGGTACAAGGAAGTCTGTTTCAAGTTCCAGCAGCTCTTTATTTGTTATATCCCTGGCGTCTTTAAATCCAGTCACAGAGCCGGTCTTTGCTTTATGCTTGAACAGGGCGGGTATGTTCAGCCCGTCTTCCAGGTATACTCCCCCGGTTGAATCGCTGACCGCTACCACTTTCTTACCTTTTTCATAAAGTATACTTGCCAGGCTCCCGCCGACGTTTCCGAATCCCTGTATTGCGAAGCTCTTACATTTACAGTTATATAACCGCTCAGCCTCTTCCATGATGAATATGCCGCCCCATGCCACGGCCGTCTTCCTTCCTTTTATACCGCCCAGGACGACAGGCTTTCCGGTTATAACGGCAGGGACCGAATGTCCCGCCATCTTTTCATATTCGTCCAGCATCCACCCTATCGACTCTTCTGAGACGTTCATATCGGGAGCCGGAATATCCATATCAGGACCGATGACAGAGCTTATCGCCCTTATATAACCCCTGCATACACGCTCCAGCTCATTTCTTGACAGCTTTCCCGCATCGGACACTATCCCGCCTTTGGATCCGCCGTAAGGCAATCCCAGAATGGCGCATTTTAAGGACATCAGCATCGAAAGCGCCGTGACCTCCGCTTCGGACGACATCGGAGAGATCCTTATGCCACCCTTATACGGCCCCAGCGCGTTAGTGTGCTGTATGCGGAAAGCTTTAATGAAAGAGACATTACCGTCGTCCATAGAGACCGGATATTCCACTATCAGTTTTTTATCCGTACGCGACAGAAGACGCATATATTTTTCATCGATACCGCTTATCTCGCAGGACTCTCTTATCAGGTTAAGAGTGCTTGTCAGAAAATCAGGGGATTGCATGATGATCGGCTATTAAAAGGTTGGAAAGCATAAAGATAAAAGCCTTTCGGAAAAAAGAGAGCGAAAGCCGAAAAGATGCATTATTACCACAATGTGCACGAAGGCGAAAAAGGTACACTAAACTGTTAACCACGAAGCGCACAAAGGCGAAAAAGGACCACAAAGGACTTTTTTAGAAGATTATCATATACTAAAAAAATAGTGTACCTTTTTCGCCTTTGTGCGCTTCGTGGTGAAAAATGGTGGACCTTCGAGCCCTTAGAGCGCTTCGTGGTGAAAAACCGTATCCTTGGTTGCCTTTGTGATGGGCTTGATCAAAGATGAACTGACATACACATTAATAAAATCACGGGACAGAAGATTTAGTATACCTGATGATGCCATACAGCCCTTTCATTATAAACATTCTCTCGGAACAAACACTCGGATCATCAAGACAGCTTTTCGGAATACATTAAGCTGAAACCGAACGATGCTACGATCTAATATAATAACTTTATAAGCGCCAGCGCGATATTCCCGGCAATTTTTCCCTGTGACGCGATCAATACATCCCTCATCCGTATTTCCTCATCCTCAAGCCCGAACTCCCGGGCGAGGCTTAGATAGTAAGCGAATGCCCTGAACGCCCTGGAACGGCCCATCCTGCGGCCGGCAGGGGTCAGGAAGGAGCCCCGTCTCTCGATGCTTTCCATCCTCCTTATCGCCTCGTTCAAAGCCTGTTTTATGTCAAGGCGGTTTTCGCCCGCATATGTGAAGAACCTCGCGACACCAGTGTAACCATAGCCGTCGAGCTTATCGGCGTCAAAAATAGTTTTTTCTTCCGGCGATTCCGGGAATTCTAGTGATGAAGAGCTATGGCGCTCAATACACTTCACGACACGGCCGATAAAAACCGGATCGAACTTCCCGTCAAGCAATTTACGTACGTCTTCGCTGGAATCGAAGTGCTCATGTTCCGACCGGTCTGACCTGCCGATATCATGAAGCAGTGCAGCGACCGTGCATATGCGGATGTCCGCGGATACGGAAGGCGCTATGCTGTGACAATGGTCCGCGACACGGACTGCATGGCTAAAGTCATGGGAAGCAGAGCAATATTTGATCCTGGCTTCTTCATATACCGAATTTATTACCGGGTCGCTCATATATACGGCCATATTGAACACTTTTTTATCGCTTAATTGCATTGTGACCGTTCTTATATTTATTTTATCTTGACAGAGGGGCAGGCCTTATGACCCAAATGTAATTTCAAAATTGAAAAAACGCCTAACAGAAAGGCCGTGTTCCAATAAAGTATATATATGGAAGAAGCCAACCTTGTTTAGATGTCGGAAGTTATTGATCCGGAGCTTAGAATGCTTTTAAGGAAGGTCCATGATAGGACAGGGATCGACCTTTGCCAGTATAAGGACAACTATATCACAAGGAGAGTCTCAACAAGGCTAAAAGCCCTGAACGTATCTACATACAGGGAATATATGAAAGCCCTGGACACGATGCCGGGAGAATATGAAAAGATCGTAGATGCGTTCACGATAAACGTTTCGGAGTTCTTCAGGGATAAGGAGACCTTCAAAGTGATAATGCATACGGTCATTCCGTCTATCATCAATGAAAAGACCGTCCAGGGAAGAAAAATGATAAGGATATGGAGCGCCGGCTGCGCGTGCGGCGAAGAGGTACATTCCATATCGATGATACTGCATGAGCTGCTGGGGAGCAGCTATGATAAGTTCACCATCTCGCTCTATGCGACCGACATCGACGACGCATGCATGAAAAAGGCCAAGGACGGCGTATATGAAATGACGTCTTTCAGGAATGTAGATAAGGCGCTGCTGGAAAAATATACCGTGCCTTCCGAGAGCGGGAAGCTTGCATTGAAGCCGGAGATAAAGCGCAACATACATTATCGCCGGTATGACCTGATCAAAGGCGATAAGTTCGGCTCCTTCTTTGATCTTATCCTGTGCAGGAACGTGATGATATATTTCTCCGAAGAACAAAAAAAGAAGCTGTTGATGGATTTTTATAACTCCCTTTCCAGCAGCGGATATTTGGTCATAGGAAAGACGGAGACACTTGTCGGCGACTCAAGGAACCTGCTCGAAGTTGTGAATAACCAGGAGCGGATATACCGCAAACCATCGCCTGTAGACCGCAAGGTCTGATAAGACGCTTTTTACTATATTTTTATAGAAATATTTGTTTATCAATAACTCCAACTATAGTGTATGCGTGTTAAGTATCTCCAGTGCGTCAGGTGCGGTCGCAAGTACCCCCGGGAGGAGATACGGTATAGATGCGACTGTGGCGACAGTATCGAACTGGTCTATGATTATAGCGCCTATAAAGGAAAGGTGACCTGGGATATTTTAAGGCAAAGGACATTCTGCCACTGGCGATACCGGGAGTTTTACCCGCCCCTTAAAAGTTCCGGCATCATAACCATGCACGAGGGCGGCACAGCACTCATCAGGTCCAGGAACATCGCAAAGGATATCGGCTGCGGCGACCTGATGTTCAAGATGGAGAGCCTGAACCCTACCGGCTCTTTTAAGGACAGAGGGTCGACGATAGAGATATCGCAGGCATACGAATACGGGGCGAAAACCATTGTCTGCGCTTCGACCGGTAATATGGGAGCCAGCGTCGCGGCATACTGTGGGCGCGGTAATATCAAATGCACGATTTACGTGCCGGAAGACACGCCCCGCATCAAGCTTTTACAGATGGAGGCCCACGGGGCCAGGGTAGTCAGGGTGAAGGGAGACTATACGCTTGCGGCGAACCTTGCCAAGAAAGAATACGAAGAAAAAGGCGTCTACCTTGCCGGGGATTACCCGTACAGGAGCGAGGGCGAAAAATCCGTGGCTTTAGAGATAATGGACGTGCTTGACGGCGATCTGGACTACCTGGTCGTCCCCATGGGGAACGGAACTCTGCTTCACGGCATGTGGAAAGGTATAAAGGAGATGAAGCTTTTCGGGCTTATTGACAGGCTTCCGAAGATCCTGGGAGTCCAGGCTGAAGGCTGCAACACTATCGTAAGGTCATATTTTGAGAATAAAGACTCTATCGAGCCCGTTCACCCTGATACAAGAATGGACGCGATAGCCTGCGGAGATCCTCTCGACGGCCTGTGGGCATTACGCGCTTTAAAGGAATCCGGCGGCAGAGGGATCCTTGTGAGCGATGTGGACGCGCAGTGCGCTAAAGAGATGCTCGCCCGCGAGGAAGGGATATTCGCCGAAATATCGGGAGCTGCAAGCCTGGCGGGTTTTATAAAAGTACATAATGCCGGGTTGATACCTGAGGATGCCCGAGTGGTCGTACTGGTCACAGGACATGGGTTAAAAGAGCCGGAGTTTTTCGAGACCAGAATATGAGCCAGATTAAAAGTATAAGGAAGCTAAGTTGTGCACCCTGCTGATTCATAGTCATATTAAATCTTCTCTTTAACCACAAAGCGCACAAAGGCAAACAAGGAACACAAAACTGCCAACCACAAAGCGCACAAAGGCAAACAAGGAACACAAAACTGCCAACCACAAAGCGCACAAAGGCAAACAAGGAACACAAAGAACTTTTTTAGAAGATTATCATATATTAAAAAAAATTTGTGTACCTTACTCGCCTTCGTGCGCTTCGTGGTTAACAGTATAGTGTACCTTACTCGCCTTCGTGCGCTTCGTGGTTAACAGTATAGTGTACCTTACTCGCCTTCGTGCGCTTAGTGGTTAACAGTATAGTGTACCTTAATCGCCTTCGTGCGCTTAGTGGTTAACAAATTAGTGTACCTTAATCGCCTTTGTGCGCTTTGTGGTTAAAAATAGTGGACCTTCGAGACCTTAGAGCGCTTCGTGGTGAAAAAACCATGAACTCTAGCGACAGCATTTAATCGTGGAGATAAAAAGCGACAATATTTTCTTAATACATAAGCGGCGAATCAACGTGAAACACGATCATACGATCATATGCCTTAATTTTCCTCGGGGCAGCAGCAGCAAAAATCATGCTTTATGGCACCGCATACGCCCTCGTCCGGATGGCCCATAGAGTTGCAAATCTTATTTACGACTTCCTTTGACACGTAGCCTTCCAGCTTTGACGCCTCCTCGCACGCCTCCTTTGGCGTCAGGCCATAATTGGAGAGCATCAGCGCTATTAGCCTGTGCCTTCTCAGAAGGAATTCGGCATATTCTATCCCGCGAGATGTCAGGCGGACCCCCCTGTATGGAACGTGCTCAATAAGCCCCGTTCCCTCAAGCTCATTAATGGTCTTCGTGACTGTCGAAGGGTCGACGTCAAACTCGTTCGAAATATCTGTGGTCTTGACAGTCTCGCCCCTTCGTAGAATATATTTTAAGTACTCGATCTTTTTTGGGCTAAGCTCAAGTCCGTCGATATTTTTCATAAATTATGGTACGAAGATAATAAATAAATAAGTTTTGGGTACACCCCAAATTTTACCTTAGAAGCCGTTTATTAGAGTTAATGGGACTATGAAGGAAGCGATCAGATCTCTCTGACAAGACCGTCCACATAGCGGACCTGGACCTTGCCGGTGACAAGGTCAAATTTCATCGTCCTGCCTTTGTTTCCAAGCACGTCTTCGGAAACGATCTTTATCCGCTGCCCTTTTAATATCTCCCGGCACATCGTCACATTATCAGAGCCTATGTTGAATACGCTTTTATCGGCGGACTGGAACATGCTGGCGCCACCGACAAGTTTAGCGGTGGTCCACAGATGGTCCACACCTTTCTTTTTTAGCTCTTCCATCATGATGGCGATCCCGGTATCCGCAAATTTTTTCAGGTTTGCTCCGGGGCGGGATCTTTTACTGTCAGGTAGCATAACATGGGCAAGGCCGCCCATTTTAGCCTTCGGGTTATATAGGGCTACGCCTACGCACGATCCGAGCCCGATGATCGATAGTGTTGCAGGGTTATGGGTGACGACTATCTCGCCCATTCCCACCTCAAAGACCTCGTCTGCCATTAGTCTGTGCCTTCAAATGTTTTTAACCGTTTACCTTTGATCCGAGAATGTCCAGTATCTTTTCAAGGGTCTCCGGGTTTGGCAATAAGAGCAGATAGCCATTCACGCAGTTTGATTCATCGCTCAGTGACGTCTTAAATATGATCGCGTTGGACGACATCCTGCCGATGTCCAGTAATATTTTTTCGATGAGCGACCTGGCCATGTCGAACGAATATGCGGGAGGCGACGGCAGCATCGTTATCCCCAATAGCCCGGCAGAAGCGTCGGAGAACGTCGAGACCAGTATATTGCCCACTTCCATCAGCGCTGACATTTCCATGTCAGTGATGGACATCGTCGTCCCGAGTTCCATGCCCATAAGTATGTCGGAAATGGCATATGCGCTCTGCTCGGGGAACAGCAGGTAAATGTGGCCTGTGTTGCTCTCCCCGTCCATAAGCTGGAAATAAAGTCCGGCAACGGGCTCATCCGGATCTATGAAAGTGAGAATCTTGCTAAGCGGGGCAAGTTCGATATCCGGGACTTTCATTTCTATGCCGCGCCCCATCATCTGCGACAGGGATGTAGCGGCGTGTGCCGAGCCGATGTTACCGAATTCCTTTAATGCGTCCTTTTGAAACTCCGTTAGTTCTATTGATGTCCCGTTCATTTTTTCACCTCTACGAGCGTCGAAATATCCAGTATGGGGACCACTCGCCCGTCGCCCATTATCGTGACTCCCTCGAAACCTCTGATGTTCTGTAAAAGACCGCTTAGCGGCTTAACGAATATCTCCTGCTGGCTCTCGATGAAGTCCACTAAAAGACCTATTTTTTCATCGCCTTTTTCAATGACGATGACAGTTCGTTTTTCCATATGATCGTTCGTGCCGATGTCAAAGAGCCTGTCAAGCCGGATAAGCGGCATCAGAGTATCGCGTATGACGATGACTTCCTTCCCGCTGATCGTCTTAATATCAGACTCGGTGACGTATTCCGATTCTACTACGTTTGTGATAGATACTGCATAATGCTCATCGCCGACCTTGATCAGAAGCGCCTGTACGATGGCTATCGTCGGAGGCAGCTTTAGAATGGTCTTTGTCCCTTCGCCGGGTTTTGAGTCGATCTTTACCGTGCCCCCAAGGCTCTCGACCTTCGTCTTAACGATGTCCATGCCCACACCCCTTCCGGAAACCTCGGAAAGTTTCTCTGCGGTCGAGAGGCCTGGTTTAAAGATGAGCATCAGCGCTTCGTCATCGCCCATGGCAGCAGCCTGGGCTTCCGTCAGCAGACCGCGGTCGATAGCCTTTTGTTTTACCCTATTGACATCGATACCTTTACCATCGTCTTCGACCTCAATAATGACGTTGCTGCGTTCCCTTCTGGCTACTAGCTTTACCGTCCCCGTCGCGCTCTTGCCCTTCGCGACGCGCTCTTCGGGCATCTCTATCCCGTGGTCGACTGCGTTCCTTATGAGATGGTTAAGAGGATCGCTGATCTCGTCGAGCACGGTCCTGTCCAGTTCTGTGTCCTGGCCTTCTATGATGAAATTTATATCTTTGCCCTGCTTTTTGCTTATGTCCCGGACAATGCGCGGAAATCTGTTAAAGACATGATCGACCGGGAGCATGCGTATTCGCATTATCTCGTTCTGCAGGTCGGTTATCGAGCGATCTACCATCGTAAGCGTCTCGTTCAGGTCTATCAGGCCGTGCTTACTGCCGATCTGGAAAAGCCTCCCCCTGCTGATCACCAGTTCCCCTACAAGGTTCATGATGACGTCAAGCCTGTCGATGTCGATGCGTACACTATGGATGTTTTTTACGCCTTCTTTGACAGCGGGCTTTTGAGCGGCCTCTTTCTTTTCGACGGCCCTGGTCTTGACCTTTACCTGGCTTATCTCGGCCACTCCTTTAGCCTTTCTTTCGACGTCATCGATGCTTTTGTCAGTCTGGATGACAAGGCTGAAGTCATATGAAAATTTTTCATCCTCAAGATCCTGGATAGAAGGGGTCGTAGTTATGATGCTGCCTATCTCGGACAGGTTCTGGATGACAAGAAATGCGCGTATACCTCTGAAATCGCTGGACTTTTCTATAGTGACATGAACTTCATACTCGTTCGATCCGGCAGGAGCTTGTTGATCCTGGCTATCTGCCGGAGTGGCCGCGACTGCTATTGCTTCTTCGCCGGACTGATCGATCGCAGTATCTTCCGGAGTCTGTTCGCATACTACAAAGCCATCGATCTTTTCCGATATTGATGAGATGTCAACGGATCCGTTTTCGCCGGCCTCTATGTCGTCTGTCATTGACTCGAGAGTGTCAAGACATTCAAAAAGCACGTTCACAAGCCCGGAATCTGCTGTCAGCTGGCCGTTACGGAGCCTGTCGAGAAGGTTCTCCATCCTGTGCGTGAGCGTCTCCATGTCCTTAAAACCCATAGAAGCGGACATTCCCTTAAGCGTATGAGCTGACCTGAAGATCTCCTGTAATACGGATAGCTCCGAAGGGCACTTCTCAAGCTCCAGCAAAGACCGGTTAAGGCTTTGCAGGTACTCCCTCGCCTCGCTGACGAACATATCCCTGTACTGTGACATATCCAAATTGACCCTCTCCTGTTACAACATTTTCATGATCTCGTCCGCGATCCTGTCGAGCGGGACGACGCTATCGACGCAGCCCAGCTCTATGGCCGCCCTGGGCATACCGAAGATCACGCTCGTTTTTTCATCGCATGCGATAGTCCGCCCGCCTCTGGACTTAATGTTCTTAAGCCCGAAAGCGCCGTCGCATCCCATGCCTGTCAGGACGACACCAAGGACTTTAGAGCCATAGATATCAGCGGCGCTGTTCATTGTGATATCGGCTGCCGGCCTGACACTGTGGACCGAGGGGCCCTGGTTAAGTCTTACAGTTTCCCTCCGGATGATGCCGGCCTTTTCTTTTACTATTTCCATATGATAGTTGCCGGGAGCTATAAGCGCAAGACCATTATTGACGTGATCCCCGTCCTCTGCCTCTTTGACGTCGATGTCCGATATCCTGTCAAGCCTTTCAGCGAAGGACCGGGTAAATCCCGGCGGCATATGCTGGACAATAAGTATACCGGCGTTGATGTTACCCGGTATCGACGACAGGACTTTTTCAAGGGCCGGCGGCCCTCCGGTAGAAGTGCCGATCACGACGACGTTGCTTGCCCGGACTCCCCTATTCCTTTCCGATTTTATTTTCTGGCCTTTTGTAGCATGTGAATATGATAGCTTCTCCCTGTCGATCTTGCAGGCGGTCTTGATCTTTTTGATAAGCGACTCCTTTACTCGTTCAATGTCGAGAGATATCGAGCCGGACGGCTTGGTGACGAAATCCACAGCACCTGCCGCAAGAGCGGAAAATGTCGCATGCGCCCCCTCTTTCGTGACCGCAGAGACCATGATGATGGGTGTCGGCCTTTGCCTCATTATGGCGCGTACTGCAGAGATGCCGTCCATCCCGGGCATCTCTACGTCCATGGTGATAACGTCCGGGGAAAGTTCCTTGACTTTCTCAACGGCCTCCATACCGTTTTTCGCTGTGCCGACGACAGATATCTCCCCGGGGACGTTAAGCATATCCGAGATGATCGTCCTCATCAGGATAGAATCGTCTACGACCAGCACCCTGATCAAGCTCAAAATGTAATACCTCTACGAACCCAGGACTTTCTGTACCTCTTCGAGTACTTTCGGGGCCTGGAAAGGCTTTACAATGTAGCCTTTTGCTCCGCTGGTGATCGCTGCCCTGACCATAGCTTCCTGACCCACGGCGGTGCACATTATCACCTTTGCGCCGGGATCGATCGACTTGATCTGCTTTAATGCTTCTATGCCGTTCACACCCGGCATGACAATGTCCATTGTAACCAGATCCGGCTTTAGCTGCTGGTATTTTTCCACTGCCATAGCACCGTTCTCGGCTTCGCCTGCTATCTCATACCCTTTGGGAAACAGTATGTTCTTTAAAAGTGTCCTCATGAACGCAGCGTCGTCCACGATAAGTATCTTGGCCAAATGTGTTCCTCCTTAGATCATTTTTTTTCGATTGTGACCTTGTTCATAATGTCAGTGACATACTTCACGCCCTTTGGCGTCAATTCCATCTCGCGCCTCATGCGAACGACCTTGGCAAGGCCCAGCGCCAGCATCTTGTCATAGATCTCCTCGATCTTTACATCGTCAACGTTCAGCATCGATTGTATCGCGCTCGAGTCGACGCCGCTGTATACAAGGGTCGCTACCTGTTCTTCGATCTCCGAAAACTTCTGGTCGTCCTTTATCTTGTAGCGCTCTGTAAGGTCAGAGAGATATTTTTCAAGCATATCCATCGTATTGTCCGGGCACAGGACAATGCTGGATACCGCTTCGCTCAGGTCGACATGGTTCACAACCAGGACGTAGCGGTCCTTGCCGCTGATCTTTCGGGTCTCGCGGCTAATGCGTGTGATGTTCTCGAGCCCTACACGGATGCGCTTCGTTTTGGACATGAACCATATGGCTTTTTGAGTGGCCAGAAGAAGACCGGCATCCCAGGACGTGGTCGTTAGTAAAACACCGCCTCTGCTCGCGGGAGATATAAAATAGATGCTTGTCTTGAAGGCGTCGGAGATGTATTGCAGAAAATATTTTCTAAGAGATTCGATTGTCTGGGAGGCGGCGGATATCATGCAGGCATTGAACTTTCCGTTCACATACCTCGTTATGACCAGGATCGTTTTTCCGTTCTGCTCCCGAACCTCTACGTCTTCAAGCCCTTTTAAGGGCATTCCGATACGCTGTCCCCCGTTGTTAAGGTACAAGTTCTGGTTAGTGATGATGATAAGGCCGTTCTTGACCCATCGTTTTTCATCTATATCGCCGTCAGGATCTGCCGAAGATATAAAGTCAACATTTGTTTTGGCTACAACTGTTTCTTGTTCCATATTTACAACCTTTTTACATCATACTAACATGTACTGCAGGGATGATCGCGTCGTTAGTTTGCCCGGAACATTTTCCCTGCAATATGTCTGTCGGCCCGGATCCCGGGGAAAATCTCTGTATCAGGAAATTTCATACATCCCGGTGTTGGACTCCTGTCGCCAGGAGCGGATCTTGATCGGGGGCAGGACATTCGGAACCCGCAAGCCACGAATTTACTACGGGACATTCAGATGGCCCGCAAATTAATCCTATAATTGAATCCCGTTCTCCAGTTTAATTCGTATTAATCAGAATAGATTAAAAATATTTTGTAAATAAAATAGAATTACCGAATGGGAATTACAAATTGATAATGTTAAGAAAATAAGCATATATTAGGCTCATAAAAAATCGTGAAGTAAATATTTACATATTATTATAAAATATACTCTAAGCCCGGATACTAACCGAAAAAGTATAAAATAATTAAAGCTCAGTGTATTGAGAATAAGATACCGCATACCCGACAAATTTTTAAATAACATAACATGATTAGTTTAATGGTTTTAGCCATGACCCCTATCCGTGAAAAAATACCAGGCATTTTTAACAATCATTTCTTATTACTGGCGGGAATAATGGTCCTGGGCCTGATAATCCGTCTGATACCGGTTACATACAATATAATTAACGGCCAGGTCATACTCCCCGAATTCGACACATATTATCACCTTAGAAGAATAACATATACGATAGAGCATTTTCCATTCACTAACATATATGACTCATACGTGAACTATCCCGGCGGATATCTTATAGGATGGCCGCCACTCTTTGATCTTATAGCTGCCACGCTCTCGCTGATCGTGGGATTAGGCAGCCCGGACAGGTTCACCATAGAGCTGACATCATCGATGCTGCCGGTCGCCATCGGGCTATTATCCTTGATACCGCTATACTACCTGACCAAAGATGCCATGGGTGAAAAAGCCGCGCTTATCGCAGCTCTTGTCATGGCGATCCTGCCTGCGGCAGTTTTCAGGACGGTTTTCGGGTTCGCCGACCATCATGCCCTGGAAGTCCTGGTGTCCCTGACGATGTATGTGTTATTCATCCGGGGCGTCACTATGGCGCGGGACAGCGGGCTCGGGTTTTCCAATCTCAAGGAAAACAGGAAACCGGTAACATATGCCGTACTGGCAGGCATTGCAGCCGCATGCATGGTATTTACCTGGGACGGCGCGCCGATATTCATAAGCATCATAGTGATATACGCATTCATCCAGTATGCCTATGACGCATATAATAAGATGAACCCGGAATATCTCACTGTATCGGGATTGATCACTTCAGTGACAGCGCTTATGATCGTGGCACCGTTCGCGGCCACGAGCAATATGGGGCAACAATTCCAGATCACAGCCATCTACCTGTCATGGTTCCATATATTATTCCTTCTCGGCATTGCAATATTCTTCCTTGCGGCAGGCATGCTTTTCAAGACAATGGCAGATAAAAAAGCTCCCTGGTATTCGGCGCCCGCGATAGTGATAACGGCAGGGGCTGCGGCCTTGATGTTCATTAAGTTAGCGTTACCGCAGTTCTTCAGTAACATAGAAGAAGGCCTGATATTCCTGAGCGGCGGCAGCAAGGTGCTGCAGACCATCGTCGAGGTGGAGCCTTTACTTTCCTATAACGGCGAGCTATCGTTCATCATACCCTGGGTATACTTCTCCACCGCTTTCATACTGGCGATACTGGGCTTTATAGCATACCTGGCTTTTACGCTGCCCGACAAAAAGGTCAGGAACGTAGAGATCTTCCTGATAGTATGGACTCTAATTATCATTGTTCTGGGGCTGCTCCAGAAAAGGTTCGTCTATCTACTGGCGGTCAACGTAGCGATATTCTCGGGATACATGATATATGTAGGGCTAAACCTTGCAGGCCTGGACAATATCGGCAAGGCCGAAAAGTCCAGGGGCAAAAAGAAGATGCCGAAAGCGGGAGAAGGAGCGATACAGCCTGCCCTTATAGCCGTTTTCATCATATCGATCATAGTCCTGCTGCCGGTACTTAACAACGCCATAACGATAGCTTCCACTCAGGAGCAATATTCCAAAGACTGGAACGATGCCTGCACATGGCTGAGAGATAACACGCCGAAAACGTCATATACATACTCTGCCGACATCGGGACCGCGCCGGAGTATGGCGTCATGTCCTGGTGGGACTACGGGAACTTCATCCTTTATAGAGGGGAGCGGCCTGCTGTCTCAAATAATTTCCAGACAGGCATAGAAGATTCGGCCAGGTACTTTGTCGCCGGGGATGAATCTTATGCTAACTCAATAATGGATAAGCGTAACTGCAGGTACGTGATGATAGATCAAAGGATGGGATCGCCATATGCTGGTGCTATGTATGGCATTTTTGATAACATCCCCTACATGGCTGATGAAGACCCGTCAAGCTATTATATGTTTTACCGAATGCCGGAGCCGCTGGGCTCCGAAGAGGTCATTGACGGCAACGATAAGTATTATGATTCGATGTACGCCCGCATGTTCTACGGTGACGGGTGCGGAGGCTTTAACGAACTGGGAGGCATCGTAGATGGCCTCGAGCACTACAGGCTGGTTTATGTTACTTCAGGCATAGACCCGGTTAAAATATTCGAATACGTGAAAGGATCAAAGATCACTGGTACCGCACAGCCAGGCTCAAAAGTAGAGCTGCGCCTGACGCTGGAAATACCTGGTGGCGATACGAATAAAAAGACGTATTATAGCTCCGCGATAGCTGACAGTGACGGGCAATACAGTTTCACGGTCCCATACCCGACTTCAGGATACCCGGGCGTTATAAAAGCCGTATCTAAATATAGTATAATATCGGGAGCCTCTGAGGTCCTCGTGGATGTGCCTGAGGATGCGATAAGCGAAGGAAAAGTCATCAATGCGGGAGTGCTATCATGAAAAGAGCATTAAGTTTATTCATAATCATCCTGCTCGCGCTTTCAATGCCTGCAGCGATGGCAGATAGCTGGACACAGGCAAAAAAAGATGCCCAACATACATCCTATACCGAAGACATTCTAAAACCGCCCTTGAAAGTAGCATGGAGTAAGGAAGTGGGAGGGCAATCGGTGGCATCCCCGGTCATCTGGAACGATATGGTGTTCTCAAGCAACGGTGCCGGGAAAAAGATCTTTGCGGTAGACATTAAAAACGGGGCTCCGGTCTGGAGCTTTGCGACTGACGGATATATCGAGTCAACAGCGGCGATATATGACGGAAATATCATATTTGGCTCGTATGACGGGAACGTCTATAAGCTCGATGCGACCACAGGAGATCTTATCTGGAAGTCTTTCGTGAACGGCGGGATGTACTCATCGCCCCTGATATACAAAGATCATGTTTACACAGGTACAGACAGTGACAGATTTTATGCGCTTGACCTTGACAGCGGAAAAATATCCTGGACCATTGACGGCGTCACGCAATCGTCGCCAGCCGGATGGGGAGATAAAGTCTATGCGGCCATGTTCGACGGTGAGCTTTATGCATTGAACGCGAACGACGGAAGCGTAGCCTGGTCATATGATAGCGGCGATGTCTTCCATTCATCCCCGATGGTCTGGAACGGTAAATTGTATATAGCGACGAGGAGCGGCACGCTGTATTCATTCGATGCGAATACAGGGGACATGATATGGGAATATGACCTGAAGTACAGGACAGATGCCACCCCGACAATGGACGAGAATACAAATACAGTCTACATCGGGACGTACGGAGGATACGTACATGCCCTTGATGCAAATACCGGATCGTTGAAATGGGTGTCTGATTTCTATGGCCCGATATACTCCACTTCTGCCGTATCGGGCGATGCGCTATACGGGTCTTCCCAGGACGGCAAGCTCTTTTCGCTAAGAACTAATGATGGCTCATGCCTGTGGACATACGAACTGGGGTCCGAGGTTTTCGCCTCGCCGGCCATATCGGATGGGTATATGATCATCGGGACGTTAGGTAATAAGATCTATGGTTTTATAGAAACGGACATAGAGTCGACGGCGGCCCCGGTAATGGATGGCCCGGACATACCGGCACGGGCAACTACCCCTTCTACGGACATATTAGTATGCCTGTTAATATTGACCACGATAGTATTAATTATAAGAAAAAGGGAATAAAGGGTGTAGACAGCAGGCATAAATGTATATATACTTAAAGTTTAAATGCCTAAGCTAAGCCAATTATCGTTCGGTGTAAAATTGCCGAGAAGGAACGGAGGGCCGACATGAAAGTCGTAATACCGGCCGCAGGTGCTGGAAAGCGCTTATATCCCCATACATATACCAAGCCAAAACCTATGGTCTTTGTCGCAGGTAAGCCGATAATAGGGCATATACTGGATAAGATGGTAGGCGTTGACCCCGAGGAGGTCATCGTCGTAGTGGGATATATGAAAGATAAGATCATCTCTTACATAGATTCCAATTATAAAGATTCGTTCGATAAGATAACATATGTCAACCAGGATCAACAGCTTGGTCTCGGGCATTCCATTTATGTAACTAAGGAAGCCGTCGAAGACAGCCCCATCCTGATAGTGCTGGGTGACATGATCTTTAAGAACGGGTACGGTGAATTTTTAAAGCTGCACGAATGTAACGGAAAATGCTCCGGCTCCATTGGCGTGAAAAACATCGATAATCCACAGCATTATGGTATCGTCTACCTGAACGGCGATAACACAATTAAAAAGATGATAGAAAAGCCTAAGAACTCGACCTCAAACCTTGGCATAGCAGGCGTCTATTTTATCGAGGATACACCTGCGCTGTTCAACGCGCTGGACGATATAGTCTTGAACAGGGAGTCACAGGGAGAGATTCAGCTTACGGATGCGCTCCAGAGATCCATAGAGTATGGCTCTACGTATAAGACGTTCGAAGTAAGCAGCTGGTATGATTGCGGCAGGCCGCAGTCTTTGCTTGAAGTCAACAGGATACTGCTTTCCGAGAAAAACATGTCGGAGGTAGCCGGCAAGAATGTGATCATGATCGAGCCGGTATCGATCGGTAAGAATGCACAGGTCGAAAACTCTATAATAGGGCCTTATGTATCGATAGCTGACGGGTCTATAGTGCAAAACTCTATAATACAGGATAGCATTATTGGCGTTCAGTCAGAGGTAAGATATATGACGCTACGCTCATCCATAATCGGTGACGGCGTCGTTATACACGGTAAGTCTAATTCTCTGAACATAGGGGATTCGTCGACGATAGAATTCTAGATCAGGTGTGGACATGGCATATACTTCATTGGTCACAGGCAGCGCAGGTTTCATAGGATCCCATTTATGCGATCATCTTCTGGAAAAGGGTGAGAGAGTTATCGCTGTAGATAACTTTGGAAGCGGTAATAAGGAGAATATCAATCATCTCGAAGGAAAAGAGGACTTTAAGTTCATAAAACACGACATAAGAGAGCCATTAAAGCTGGATGAAAAGGTCGACTTCGTCTATAACCTTGCATCCAGGGCATCGCCGGCGGATTTTGATAAATTCCCGGTAGAGATAATGATGACCAATAGCCTGGGAGTCTACAATATTATCAATGTAGCGATGGAACATAAGGCAAGGTTCCTGATGGCGTCTACGTCGGAATCATACGGTGACCCGGAAATAAGCCCGCAATCCGAGACCTATTGGGGACACGTAAATCCGGTAGGACCACGCAGCTGCTATGATGAGAGTAAAAGGTTCTCGGAAGCGTTAACTATGACGTTCATAAGGCATCATGGCCTTGACGGGCGCATAATCAGGATCTTCAACACCTACGGGCCCAGGATGAGGCTGGACGACGGAAGGGTCGTCCCGAACTTCGTGACCCAGGCGCTTTCCGGCAATCCGATGACGGTATATGGCGATGGATCGCAGACAAGGAGCTTCTGCTATGTTTCGGATCTCGTAAGGGGTATCTACATGATGATGCATAGCCCGAAAGCTAAAGGCGAGGTCATAAACCTGGGCAACCCGGTAGAGATGACCGTCATGGAATTCGCCCGGCTCATTAAGCAAAAGTCCGGAAGCGATTCTGAGATCGTTTTCAAGCCTCTTCCCGAGAACGATCCGCTCCAGAGAAAGCCGGATATTACAAAAGCCAGGGGGATACTGGGCTGGGAACCGGAGATCAGGGTTGAAGAAGGGCTGGATATCACCATGAAGTGGTTCCATGAGAGAATGCAAAAAGCCATAGAATAAAATTATTGGATAGAGTTATCTGTGTTCAAATACTTAAAGAAAAGGCCGATATTATGAAAACGACACTAATACTGCCTGCATATAATGAAGAGGAAGCCCTACCGAAGACGCTGGAAGAATATTTCGATTACGCCGATGAGATCATCATTGTCAATGACGGCTCTAAGGATAACACGGATAGGCTGGCCAGCGAGTATGCATCTAAATTCGAGAAGGTCAAGTACATAAAGCATGAAGTGAACAGAGGCAAGCCCGAAGCCCTGAGAACAGGCGTAAAAAATTCCACCGGTGACATATTGATATTCACCGATACGGATTGTACTTATCCGGCAAGATATATCCCTGAAGCCATAAAGGAGATAGAGAACGGAGCCGACATGGTCCTCGGCGCCAGGATATTCAACGATCAGAACGTCCCGAAGCTTAACAGGTTAGGTAACAGGATATTCTCAATGCTGATCACGTATTTTTGCTATAGCATGATACTCGATGCCCAGACGGGTTTCAGGGTCATGAGAAAAAGCATATTCCCGCGGCTAGATGTCAATGCGAGGAACCTCGAGTACGAGACCAAGATGACAATGAGGGCGGCCAAGCTCGGTTATGATGTCGTTGAGATACCCATCGAGTACAGGCAGAGAGTGGGCAGGTCAAAATTAAACCCGTTCAAGGACGGGTATAATATGCTAAAATCGATCCCTTCAATAATATGGAAGGAAAGCACGTTACTCCTGAAAAGCGTGCTTGTGGTCAACGCCGTGCTGTTTTCCATCGGCTTATTGTTCGGTGCTTTTTCATTATATCAAAAACTGACCATCGGCGTAGTGACACATGAATACTATCCGTTGATAGCCGTAATTTTCATACTCGTGGCCATGCAGCTCATGAGCTTCAGCCTGATCATGGATTTCATAGTCAACAAGCTGAACATGATAGAGAAGAAGATCAGGAAATGAAAAGACAGGGCTGAGAAGGATGTTAATATTGGCATTCCATAAAAGGGGAAAATAAATGAACGTTATCATCGAGTTATTGATCGCGACAGTGCTTGCTGCCGCCGGGCAGGTATCATGGAAGCTGGGCATGCGAGGGGTCGGAGCGATCGAATCATATGATATTCCTACGCTTTTCAGGATGTTCACGAACTGGCAGGTGGACCTGGGTCTTGCGTTATATGCGATAAGCACGGTATTCTGGCTAAGCGCGCTGTCAAAAAAAGACCTGTCATACGCTTACCCGTTCATTGCCGGGACATATATCTTCGTATTAGTCCTCTCTTATCTGTTCCTGGGAGAGAACTTCGGGATATACCGCGTCATAGGAGCCGGAGTGGTGTTGGCCGGGCTGTTCATTATTATAAGAGGCGGCTGAACTCTCCTTTTCGGATAAGATTATAATATATTCGGAAAACTGATCTTATTAGATTCTTTTTATGGAAGATCAGAGCGAGAAAAAGAATAGGTAATGTTCATGATATTAGCCGAAAGTCGTATCGGCTTACATCAATTCACTATATACTGACCCTATCATTTTAGATATCTTATTAATACTGAACTCTTCTACTGCCCGCTCCCTGGCAGAGAACTTAAGCCTTTCACGATAGGCCTTGTCTGTCATGATATTTTTTATCTCGCGGTAAATAGAAAAAGGGTCGTCAGGCTGTATCAGGATGCCGCCATCACCCAGAACCTCGGGAATGGACCCGCTGAGCGTCGATATGACAGGTAAACGCGAGGCCATGGCCTCCACCAGCACCATCCCGAATTGTTCCTGCCACCATGGGGCTGTGATGCTTGGAAGTATGAAAGCGTCCGAGACATTATAGAGTTTCGGGACCTGTTCATATGAGAAGCTCCCGATGAGGCTCACCTGCCTGTCGATCGCAAGATCCTTGATGATTTTTGCCATATTATCTTTTTCAGGGCCTGACCCGGCGATCAATATCTTTATGTTTCTTGTTTCAACGTCCAGCGATAATAATTTCGCCGCATATAACAGGTCGTAAATCCCTTTCTCTTTAACCAGCCTGCCCATGAACAGGACGTTGAACCCATTATCGGACAGGCCGAACCTCTCGATCAGGGCCGGGTCTGCATCCGCAGGCTTGAACCTTTCAGTATCTACGCCTACCGGTATTGTCCTTATCTTATCTTCGGGCACGCCCTCTATTATCAGTGCCTGTTTCGCCCTTTCCGTAACAGCGATAAAAATGTCAGTGTTATCTTTAACGTACTTTACTATATGGCCGTTTTTCGTCATCTTTTTACAAAAAGGCTTCAAAGGCCCGGGCATACTTTCGCATCCCATGAAAAGCTTCGTCGATAGAAAGGGTATGTTCTCCCAAACTGTCAGTACCAGTTTTTTATTCTTTTCCTTTTTTACCCTGGCTGCCTGATAAGAATAACCGTTAGACGTTTCCGCAGCATGTAATATATCCTTGTCTTCGAGCTCTTTTTCCAGCCCGAACATTTTACCGTTCATACCCCGGGGAAGAGACAGGCCATAAGCCACTCCTTTTGCGACCGACGGTAAAAAACGATAATATTCTTCAAAGGTATGCAGCCTTTTTACCGGAAACCTGATCCCTTCGGTCTCGAAATTATTGGCATAGGACGCATACCCGGTAATATCGATCTGTGATCTCAGAGGAGCATAGCTCTGCATCTCAAAAGGGTTCATGTTGCTTCCGCGTATGATTGCTGCCTTCAAGTTAATCCGCCTTATATTCCCGGGTCGTGTTACTTCGTATAAGAAGAAACCATATATAGCATTATCGTTTATAGAAAAGTGTAAATCTAAAAGTTATGGAAATAGAAGCCCTCTTGTGCCGGCATGATGTTTTGACGCTAAGGTCCATTCATGCCAGGACCGTATGAAGAGGTCCCGGATATTGAAACGGTTTACTGGTGGTCTGATGGGCACTGCAAAGAAAATCGCACAAAACACCTTTATTTTAATGCTGGCCCAGATCATCAGCACTGTCTTTGGTTTCTTCTATCTTGTGATAATAGCCCGATATCTCGGCGACGCGGGATTCGGTGTCTTAAGTTTCGCGCTGGCGGTCACAGGTATGTTCTCGGTCGTGGCAGATCTGGGCCTGAGCGTATTGACCACCCGTGAGATAGCCCGCAATAAGTCTCTGGCCGGCAAGTATATCGGCAACCTGACGATGGTCAAGCTTGTCCTGTCCGTCATAACTTTCGGCCTTATCTTTGCCACGGTCATGATCCTTGGATATCCACAGGAGACCGTCATAGTGGTCTGCCTTGTGGCAATATCTACGATCCTTATGACTTTCACAAATCTATTTTATGGCATTTTTCAGGCATACGACGAGATGAAATATCAGGGCGTCGGCCAGTTCCTGAACAGCCTCATAATGTTCTCAGGCGTCGTCGTCGTAGAACAGCTTGGATATGGCATCATAGAATTCTCGCTCGTATACTGTATTGCGGCAGCCACTGTCTTTATCTACAGCATTGCCACATGTGCCAGAAAGTTCGTGGCCCCCCGTATAGAGATAGACATGAAATTTATTAAGCCCACCTTCATGGAGGCCTTGCCGTACGGGATGAGCGGGCTATTCGTGACCATATTTTACTGGATCGGTTCGGTAATGCTGTCATATATGCACGGGGACGAGGCGGTGGGCTGGTATAACGGCGCTTACAGGCTTATCCTTTTCATCCTGTTCATCCCGACCATGGTCAGCGTATCGATATTCCCGGCCATGGCCAGGCTACACGTATCGTCTCAGGATATGCTGCGGTTCGCTACGGATAAATATTTCAAGTATATGGCGGTCATCGCTTTGCCCATGGGCGTTGGCACTACGCTGCTCGCCGATAAGATAATCCTGACGATATTTGGCTCCGAATACGTCAATTCGATAATCGTCCTTCAGGTCCTTATATGGTCGGCTGTATTCATATTCCTGGGAAGCGCGTTTGCCCGGCTGCTTGAGTCTTCCAACATGCAGATGGCCGTCACGAAGATCACGGCCACATGTATGGTCCTGAACATCACCCTGAACCTGATACTGATACCCGTGTACAGCTATGTGGGTGCGAGCGTCACGACTACCATAACCGAGCTTATATCGTTCGTTCTCTGCTTCTATGCATGCATCAGGCTCGGGAAGGTCGGTTACGCTAAGAATCTCAAGGATATTTCAAAGCCGTTCATAGCGAGCCTTATCATGGGCGCTTCCATATATCTGCTCATGGATCAAAGCGTCTTTTTATTGATACCGGCTGCTGCGGTGTTTTACTTCGTGGTCCTGTACGTGCTGGGCGGGTTCGAGGATGAGGACATCGTACTTTTCAAAAGCATTATTAAAAAAGAGAGCCCGGTGGCCGATAACAAGTGACCGCCGCAGGAAACATGACAGCATCATCGTTATCCGAATTTTAAAAGACCAAAACGTTTAAATGCCATCATGTAATCTTCCTAAATAATTCGCTGGTTGCTAACATTATACAGCCTTCTTGGTGACATCTAATGAAGATCACGTTCATAATCCCAGGTATCGGTTTATCCGGAGGGGCCAGGGTCGTATTTGAATATGCGAACCGCCTTATCGAAAGAGGGCATGAAGTTACCGTGGTATATCCGCTTCTGCCGATGCTCCTTTTGAAAGAGCCTTTTTTTTCAAAGCTTAAAAGAAATTTAGGAGCTATTAAGGACATCAAAAAAGGCAATAAGATAAGCTGGTTCGACCTGAAGGCCAGGCTTGTAAGGGTACCGACGCTGCACCCCGGGAACGTCAGGATCGTTGAAAGGATGATACCGGATGCTGACGTAGTGGTCGCTACCTCCTGGGAGACGACATACCCGGTAAGCAGACTTAGTGATAGAAAAGGCGAAAAGTTCTACTTTGTCCAGCAGTACGAGATATGGAAAGTATGGGACAGCGAGGAATGCTGGAAAGAAGCTGAAAAGATAGAGAGCGACCCCGACAGGGTATACTATGGCATGATAAAAGTAGATCCCGAAGACGAATCATTAAAAGAATATAAGAAAATGGTCGAAAAAACATACACCCTGCCTCTTAGAAAGATCACCATCTCAACATGGCTCAAGAATGTCATAGAGACCTTCGGAGGGACCGTTGAGGGCACTATCATCAACGGCGTGAATTTTGACATTTTTTACAGGGATTGTCAGGATCATAAGAATGATCATGTTACGATACTTATGCCTTACAGGCCTTATAAGAACAAGGGCACGGAGGACGGTATGAAAGCGTTCGAGGCCGTAAAAGAAAAATATCCGGACACTGAGTTCATAGTGTACGGAGATAGACGCCCGGCGGAGCTTCCGGACTGGATAACGTTCTACGGTAACGTTTCTGACGACAGGCTAAGGGAGCTTTACAGCTCATGCGATATTTTTGTCTGCCCAAGCTGGACGGAAGGCTGCCAGCTGCCCCCGATGGAAGCAAGTGCCTGCGGATGCGCGGTAGTTGCTACCAACGTAGGGGGAGTCCCTGACTATGGCATTGACGGTAAGACGATCGTGGCGCCACCTCCAAGGAAGCCGGGAGCACTTACCGAGAGCATCATCGGGCTCATAGAAGACGGAGCTCGCAGAAAAACGATAGCAAAGAACGGGTACGAACATATAAGGCAGTACACATGGGATAAGGCAACGGACGAGTTTGAGAGTATCCTGAAAAAGTATTCCAGAGTATAATATGGCGCCTCATGTTTCAATAATCCTGCTTAACTGGAACGGTAAGGACGATACCGTCGAATGCCTTAGGTCATTAAGCCATATTACTTTCCCTGACCATGAGATCATACTCGTTGATAACGCATCGACTGATGGTTCGCAGGATTACTTTGCTGAAAAATATCCGGACATCGTCAAGATATTCAATGACGAGAACCTTGGTTTCGCTGAAGGTAACAATGTCGGCATACGCTATGCGCTAAAAAAAGGAACGGATTATGTGCTCCTGTTAAATAACGATACTGTCGTAGAACCGGATTTTTTAAGCGGCCTGGTATCGGTGGCGGAAAGCGACTCGAAAATAGGCATAGCAGGCCCGAAGATATGCTTCTACAGCCATCCGGGTAAGATATGGGCTGCCGGCGGCAAGAACAACATGTTCACGGGTTCGATTATAAATTTAGGCGAGCTTGACCCGGAAGAAATCTATAAGGGGACCAAAAAGGTCGATTTCGTGTCAGGATGCGCTTTATTGATCAAAGCAGAGGTCATTGAAAAGATCGGGCTGCTGACTACGGATTACTTCCTGTATTTTGAGGATGCCGACTGGAACGTCAGGGCACAAAAAGAGGGATATTTATCGGTAGTCAACTGCGACGCTAAGATACTCCACAAATCCGGCATTTCCGTAAAAAAGACAAAAGATTCGAACTATTATTACATCTCAAGGAACATACTCCTGTTCATCAAGAGGAACGGAAAATGGTACCATAAGATGGTATTTTACCCTAAATTTTTCTTACAGTATACTGCCGCGTTTATATTACATATGGCGAGGGGAGAGACCACGAAAAGCAGGTACATATTAAAGGGAATAAAAGATCATCTGACGGGAAAATATGGCAGGCTATGACATGATGCATCTAGCCTTTTGAGACGGACACCGTCCCATTATCTATGTTTATCCTGTACCCTTTGTTAGAGCTATTGAACAGCCCGTCAAGGCTTTGTGATATCTGCGTGTCGCTCCAGTCCCATAGTTTGCTCTGGTCGTCAAACGTTATGGTCTCTCCGTGTCCCCACTGGAACCCGTAAACAGGGTAGAGATGCGCCCCTATGACCTGCACGAGGACCGAAGCAGCCAGGAGCAGTAAGACCGCTCCTATCAGGACATTTTTATGGCCGTCGCCCCTATTTTGAAGCACATCGTTCACGAAGAACATTACGAATATCACGATGAGCGGTATTATGTCCGTGAAGAACCTGGGGCCGTAGCACCCTCCGCCCCACCAGAACTCGTAAAAGCTATACATCAACGTCGTCAGGGCGACCGCAAGACCTCCCAGATAAAAGACGTTCCTGATCCTGTCTTCCTTTATTTTTTTAACGTAGAAGAAACCGGGAATGGCAAGCAATGCTATGGGAGTGTATATGAACAGTCCCCTGCTGGGACTAATCAAAAGGCCTGCGAGTCTCGTCATTGCTTCCGGGTCAAAGCTATACAATGACGTAAGCCCCCCGTATCCCCCGAACAGCCCGCCGAAGAAATACAGGTTATATGCGAGGAAAGGAACGGAGACCGCAGCAAGAGATATACCGTACCTTAAAATATTATCCCGGCTACTTTTTAACAGATAGTATAGTACAGGTAATAGCAATATCGCGTTAGTTGGCCTGTTAAAGACCAGCAGCCCGCTTAAAATACCCAGGTATACGTAACTAATTCCCTTCGGGACTTTGATATTCTTAACCAGCAGCAGCAGTATTAAACATAATAATAGCTCGGAGGTCCCGTGCTGCCACATTCCCTGGCTGCCTATAGTCCAGGTGCTGGTGGCGAACGCGTACAGGAAAACGCCTATCAAAGCCACTTTTTTATCAAATAGCTCTCTTAATAGCAGGTAGAAGACTACGCCCGATAAGGCTGCTATCACTGCCGCGCTTATCTTTTCCATGGCATATACCATTAAAAAGAACGTAGTGTTTCCCATATCTACAGGTATTCCCATAAGCTTCGTAAAAATATAGGGCAATAGGTATAGCGGCGTAGCCAGCAAAGGCGCAACTATGGGATATGATGAGACCCAATGGCCGCGTGACTCGGTAAAGAAATATGTCCCCCACCAGTTGCTGGAATTGTTATAATAGTCAATGAAATTATCCAGATATATGTTATGCTGGTCTAGAATGCTGAACGGCAGCAGGATCGCAGGTATCGTGTCCGTGGAGCTCATATAGTTAAAACAATTAGACAGGTACACCACGCACATTATAAAGAATATGAAGTATGTCTCCCTTCTTTCAAGGACGTTTTTTATTTTTGTGACAATTCGCTCATTATCCCGCAGCGTCATGCAGTTCTAATAGATCGAAGCTTATTTAAATAGTTATGGTTTGGCCCGCGGGCACTATTTCCCTTTTCCTAAGCCGATGACCATGTCGACATACCTGCTCAGGACCGTTGACATCTCAAAGTAAGACGCCCTTTCCGCCGCGGCACGGCACAAAGACAGGTATAGTTCCCTGTCGCCCATCAGTCTTTTAATATGGGCCGCGAGAGCGTCCAGGTCTCCCGGTGTGTAGACAAGCCCGGCCGCGCCGGCGGTCTCCGGCATTGCAGTCACGCCGGGGACAACGACGGGCTTCTCTGATGCCATCGCTTCTATTATCGGGACACAAAAGCCTTCATGCCTGCTGGCGGTAGCCCATACGTCGCATGCCGCATAATAATCCGGCAGCTCATCATCACCGACGCGTCCGGCGAATTTCACACGGCCGTCCACATTAAGCTCTTTTGAAAGAGATTCCAGGGCAGGCCTTTCGGGCCCCCCGCCCACGATGATGAGGCTGGCATCATCCGCCATCATTGATACTGCCCTTATCAGCTCGTCCACTCTTTTTAGTGCGGCGAGCCTTCCCACATATAGAATTAAGAACCTGCCACCTATACCGTATTTTTCCCTCACCATATCTCCTTTGCCGGAGGAAAATCTCGAGATATCCACCCCGATAGGCATAGCTATGATACGTGCGGGATCTACGCCGAAGCCCGATAGTTCACTTGATATATACTCACTGTCCGCCTGGACAAGATCGCTTCTTTTCATCGAGAATAGATATGCGGCCTTTCTTGCCCTCATAAGTAAACGCTCTTTTATCCCGGGCAGAAATACGGCAGGTGTCTGGCCGTGATATACCCATAACAATTTAAGCGCAGGATTATACCGCTTCGCAAGATGGACCGCAGGAATAGATCCAATGTCGGGGCCTATCAAAAGAAGTACGTCATATCCGGATAGTTCCCGCGCGTTCCGGAACGTGTTAAATGCCGCTTTTACGTTCGATAAAATACTGTGAGAGTTATTTCCTGAGAGATAATGGACGCCTATGTCCCCCGTATAAGGCCGCTCGTACGCGAATGTGTAGATATCGACCCTGCCATCGCAGCGGCTTTTTAGAGCTGATGCCGTAGCTATCGTGAAATTTCCCTGAGCATCGTGTTCTGTCAGCCTTGTTGTGACCAGCGCTATGTCCATCCGCATAACCTCTATAGTTTCTTGGCCTGCTCAGCCCTTATGTTCGCTGATGTCTTCGATGATCTGCAGGTATTGTTTTGAGACTACCGACCAGTCGAACTTTTCCTCCGCCCTCTTACGCGCATTATCACCCATGCGATTAAGCATCGCCCGGTCTTTTACCATACGGATCAATTTTTCCGCGATCTCCTCATGGTTTGCAGGCGCTACAAGGTAGCCTGTCACACCATCTTCCACGGTATCCATCATGCCGCCTATCCTGCTGCATATCGTAGGCTTCCCGCACGCCATCGCTTCCGTAACGGCGCATCCGAACGGCTCTATCACGCTTGGCTGTACATATACGTCCGCCCCCGAGTATACCAGGGGCATATTCTCATACGGGAGAGGCTTATCCAAAAACCGTACTGAATCCCCCAGGTTTAATTCGCTTACAAGGGCCTTTAGGTCTTTTTCCGAAGGGCCACGCCCTTTTAAATAGAGCATAGCGCCGGGGCACTCTTTTTTAACGATGCTCATTGCTCTGATAAGATGGTCCAGCCCTTTATACGGATGAAGCCTGGCGACCGAAAGGATCCTGAACTCTCCCTCTGTCAGAGGGGAATCCCCATGATAAGGTTTAAAAAATCTGGTATCGACGCCTATAGGGATGACACGCATTCTGCCTTCGGCAACTCCGATCTCGCTTTGCATGAAATCCCTGGCAGCCCTGCAGTGAGCAGTATATACAGTCGTCCCGTTCCTGACCATCTTATTAAAAGTGGCATCGAATATTCCCAGTACATTACGCTTATAGTTTTCAGGATGGTATGTGCGCTCTGTGGATAGCACCGTCGGTATTTTCTTGATCCTGGCCGCTATGTAAGCCAGATGGCATATTGACTGGTAATCTTCCTGTAAAAGCAGCGCGTCATAGCCGCCTTTTAGCACTTCTAAGAATACGGTGGGAGTGAACGGTATTTCTCCGACGTCAAAGACTGTGGGCAGGTATTTAATGCGGAATGTTTGTGACCCCTGTAACTCTCCGTCCTTTAAAACCATTTTTTCTCTGGGAGCCTTGCCTTTCGATGTCAGCACGGTGACATCGATGCCTTGTCGGGCGAGCCATGTAGCAAGCTCAAACTCATTGCCCCTGACAAAAGGAGTGAAATACGGTACTACAATGGCGACTTTCATGATCGATCACCGGCATATACATTTAACAGCTTATCCACGACCTCATCCCAGTCCATTATCTTTTTAGCTCCGGAGCCCTCGAATTTTGCGGCTTTTATCTCTGCGGCCAGATGTTCGGCTTCTACGGGCAGGTCTACGCCCCTGCAAGACGAGCCGTCTATGAATTCAGATAATGCCGACGTTTTTGCGACCACGCAAGGCACTCCGGCTGAAAGGGCCTCTGCGACCGTGATCCCGTAAGCCTCGTGCCCGGAAAGCATGACAAATACGTCCGCGGTAGCATACCATCTTAAAAGCTCTTCCCTGGAAAGACCTTCGAGGTGAGTTATCCGGTCGGACACCCCTTCATCCTTCGCTATCCCCGAGAGCGTTTCGCCGTAAGGCCCTCTTCCTATCATGACCAGCCTGTGACCGTCAAGGTACGGTAAAGCGCGTATCACGTATTGTATGCCTTTATATTCCTCAAGCCTTCCGACATATAATATTACTCTAGAGTCCTTCTTATTTGGGACTAAAGACTTAAACTCCCGTTTATTTACACCGTTGGGAATAACTACAGCCTTTTTACAGTATTGGCCAAAGTCGTTACAGACCAGGCTTTTTTCGTACTCGGAAACGCAAATGACCGTATCTGCTTTTTTGAATATCCTGTCACCTAAAAGCCTGTATGGCCGGAGAAGCATATCGCGGATCATTGTGTGCCCCTTACCGTGGTAATGCGGAGTGAACAGGAATTTTGACGAAGTCGATAAAGAAGCGAACAATGCGGGGAATGCATGATACCCGTGGGCGTGCACGACATCGCTCTTTCCGGACCGCTTTATATATGAGTATATTGATGGTGAGATATAATACGCATCGCCAGGTGCAAATGCCGGGAACCGTACTATTTTGATGCCGTCAACGGTTTCAGCCTTTTTGAGTTTCCCGGACGGGTCGGTAGTTACAACAGTGACATCGTGCCCATTTTTCGCAAGCCTTCCGGAGATCTCCGCCACATGTGTCTCGACGCCTCCTATATACGGGCTATACCTGGGACATACCTGTATTATCTTCATGATCCGACTACCTTTTAAGGCCTAAAAATATTTAAAGGCCTGCTATCCATTTCTCCATAGCGGTTAAATATATTTCGGAACCTGCTCCGGAGCCATGTATCACTAATTGCAATGCGCCTTTAGTTCACTTGTCTATATGATCATCGTCGATGGGAGTGTATATGATGGGGAGGATTATTGCAGTAAATGAATATGATGTATCGTCATCTCAAATACTCAAAGGACCTCTCAAATATCCAACGCCTTTTTTAGAGTAATGTTGATATCTTTGAAGTACTTTTGAGCCGTATAGATAAAGAATTATCTTTAAGTCCGGTATAGAGTCCCGTATAGTATGGAGATCATTTCGATCGATGATATACTCAAATATTATGACTTCCAAAAGAGTTATAATTTAAAAGCTTACTAGAAGGATTACGCAATTTGGAGCACGCTCGTGATTTAGATGAAGAAAAAAACAAACGTATGTGTCATAGGCCCTTCTAAAAAATTCTTAAGCGGTATCAGCTATTACAATATCAGGCTTGCGAACTGCTTATCGAGCTCATACTCAGTATCCGTGCTCTGTTTTCGTAACCTGCTCCCAAGATTCCTGTTCCCCGGCAGCAAACACGTCGGCAAGGACCTGTCGGACGTCGAATATGATAGCAGCGTGACATTATTTGACGGAATGGATTATAACAACCCCGTGACCTGGTACAGGGCTTCTAAATTCTTAAAGAGAGAGAAGCCGGATGTCATCATCATGCAATGGTGGACGTCATCAGTGGCGCACATGCATCTTTTAATAAGCCTGATAAACTCCATCCGGGTGAGATCAAAGGTTATAGTGGAATTCCACGAGGTCGTGGACCCGCTGGAAGAGTCCATATTGCCTATCAAGATCTATTCGAGGATCATGGGAAGGCTGCTGGTGAAGCGGGCTGACATGTACGTGACGCATTCCGAATCTGATAAAAAGCTTATAGCGGCTAAATACAGGATCCCTTGCGACAGGATCCATGTAGTGCCACTCGGACTGTTCGACCATCATATTAACGGCATGAGCAAAGAGGAATCGAGACAAAATCTCGGGCTCAACGGGGAGTACGTCATATTATCATTCGGCCTGATAAGACCGTATAAAGGTATCCCTTACCTGGTAAAGGCGTTCGGGGAATTACCGGAGGAAGTCGCAAAAAGGTCAAGGCTGCTTATAGTGGGAGAGATATGGGAGGACAGGGAATCTGTCGAGAACGCCATAGCTTCTTCCAGGTATGTAGACCGGATCACACTTATAGATAAGTATATTCCGGACAGCGAAGTCTCATTGTACTTCTCGGCGTCCGATGTGGTAGTATTGCCATATCTCAGGGCGTCGCAAAGCGCCGTTGCTCACCTGGCGATGTCATTTAAAAAGCCGATCATCGTATCAAAGGTGGGCGGTTTGCAGGAGTCCATGTCGGAATATGATGGAACATATTTCATCCCGCCGGCAGACGATTCTGCAATAAAGGACGCCATAGTACGCATATATAATGAAAAGCCCGGTGAGTTCGAGCCCCCTAAAAGAGGATGGGACGATATAATGGATAAATATGCGGAGATAATTTCTAAAATAATTTGAATATGTCCGCATATCATGCTGTTTAAAAAAGCTCCAATAATTGAGTAAAAAATAAAGCCAAATACTAATATTCGAATATTATATTCGCGAACTATAGATCATATAACGAGTACTTAGGAAGACAACGACGACCCATATTGTAATATTACGATATAGGGTTTGTACACGAAAGGTATATGTAAAATAGAGTTCATTCACGCATACCTATAATAGAGGTGAGCCGATGGCAAAGTCATCTAAGAAAAAGACTTCGGCGTCTAAGGCGGAAATAAAGACCGTTAAGACGGACATTAAGCCTGTCGAAGTCGAAAATACCCTGCAGGAAACTGTTGTACAATTAGAAAATAAGATTGAAGAAAGACCAGCGAGTTCGGTCCTGGATCTCATTAAGTCAAAAATTTCTGTTTACACAATTGCGCTTACAGCCATAATAGCGATCATGCTGTATATAAGGATAGTACCGTCATACGATACGATATTCACAACCTGGGCTGGCAACTATGTAAACTTCGCTCAGGATGATGCGGTCTATCACATGAGACTGGTGCATAACACCGTCGCTCATTTCCCGTTCAGGATATTCTATGATCCGTTCACTCACTACCCGTACGGAAGCACAGTACACTTTGGCCCGCTATTCACCCTGATGATAGCGTTCACCTCGATAGTGCTGGGACTTGGAAGCCCGAGCCCGCAGCTTATTGACACGGTAGGAGCGTTTTTCCCGGCAGTGCTGGGAGCACTTTGCGCCATACCGACTTACTACATCGGCAAGAAACTATTCAGTAAAGAGGCAGGCATTTTCGCGGCCCTTACGCTGGCCTTCCTGCCGGGACAGTTCCTGGGAAGGTCGATGCTGGGATTCACGGACCACCACATTGCAGAGGTCCTGTTCGCTACTACGACCATAGCGTTCCTGGTTTATGCGCTTGATGCGGCTAAGAAGTCATCCTTAAGCCTTGACCAGATAAAAAATAAAGAATACGATAAGATCAAAAAGCCATTATTCTTCGCTTTCCTTGCGGGGATATCCTTCGGATGCTACCTGCTGACCTGGCCGGGAGCTTTACTTCTGGGCTTTATGCTGTTCATATATTTCACCATAGAGTCGGTCGTAGACCACATGAAAGGCAAATCGCTTGACCGTGCGCTTATCGTTGCAGCAGTAATGTACCTTGTGCCGACGATCATGGTCTTGCCGTACTCATTGATGGAATTCAAGTTCCTGTTAATGAATTACTCGATCACCCAGCCGGTAATATTATGCATGGCACTTGCAGGCATAGCAGCGATATACACCGTATCCAGGGTACTTGACAGGAACAATGCAGAGAAATGGGTATTTCCGATAACGCTTGCAGGCATAGCGATCGCAGGATTGCTCGTGATCTACATTGCAAGCTTCCAGTTGTTCGAGCTCATAATGGCCGGATTTAATGTCTTTGCACCTAACAGCGGTATGCTCACAGTTGCAGAAGTAAGGCCCACATATCTGAACAGCTATGGACAGTTCTCGCTCTTATCGATCTGGACAATGTTCGACTGGACGTTCCTGATCACCCTTGTAGCGATACCGATGCTCGCATACAGGGTATATAAACACAACAGGCCTGCAGAGCTAATGTTCCTGGTATGGAACATCATAATGCTCTGGGCACTGTTCTCGCAAAACCGTTTTGCGTACTATTTCGCAATTAACGCGGCATTGCTCACAGGTTACTTTGGCTACCTGCTCCTGGAAAAAACAGGCTATTTCAAGATCAAGGAGATGTTCGGGAAGAAAGTTAAAAACATCAACGATATTCCCAATTTCCTGACCAAGAACGCTAAGGTAGGCCCCGTACTCGTGATCCTGATAATGCTTTTCGTGGCGATCTTCCCCGCGACACCGCTGGGGATGAGCATTACGCTGGAACAGGCGAAATACGGCCCTGGCATGGGATATGAGTGGTATGACACGCTGACATGGATGAAAGAACACACTCCTGACCCGCAGGGCAATACGATATCGGCCGGCTTTGACTTTGCAAATGGTATGTATGAACAGCCTGCGAGTTCGATCGATAGATTTGATTACCCATCCAGCGCATACGGCGTTATGAGCTGGTGGGACTATGGCCATATTATCACATACGTGGCGAACAGGATACCCAACGCGAACCCGTTCCAGCATGGGATCCTCGAAGAGAACAAGACATACGGTTCCGCTAAGTTCTTCATAGCACAGACCGAGGACGAGAGCGTCGAGAACCTTGACAGTATGGGTTCCAGATACGTCGTCATAGACAATGAAATGGCGACCGGAAAATACTATGCCATCCAGACATGGGCGAACGATACTTCGGGATGGGATAAGATCGTTACCGTACCTCTGAACTCCGCGGGAACAATGGACATTAAGTTATACCTGGACTCGGAGAAATTCTATAACTCCATGATGAACAAGCTATACTATGACGACTGTAACGGCCTTAGCCACTACAGGCTCGTATACGAGTCCGCGGGCAATTACATAGTCACGTTCAAGCTCGGGGATGTCGAGACAGGCCAGCTAATACCCAACGCACAGATCGGAAGAAGCAACTTCACAGAGGCTAACGACCTGTATCTCCAGGCCATACAACCGGCATTCATTAACGCGCAGGGAACACAGTTCGTTTATGACGCCAAGCCTCCTGCAAAATGGGTAAAGGTGTTTGAAAAGGTCAATGGTGCAACGATAACCGGAAGCGCACCGGAAGGGGCGCAGGTAAACCTTTCATTAACATTAAAGACTGGAGAGAGGGAATTCACCTATGTCCAGAACGGTATCGTTAAGGATGGTAAGTTCTCCTTCGTAGTGCCTTATCCTACAGAGGATATGAAAGGAGCCGGGTACTCCTATGATGTATTCCCAATATCGAAATATACCATAGAGTATGACGGTGTCGTCAAGACCGTTGACGTATCGGAAGACGCCGTTATGAACGGCGGAACAATAGAGGTTGCCTAGACAGGATAAGTATGAACGACGATGTATGCATCCTTATCCCTACCCTGAATGAAGGGAAGACAATAGGAAAGCTCGTAACCGACTTTAAAAAGCTGGGATACGACGACATCCTTGTCATAGACGGTAATAGCGTCGACGATACGGTTAAAGAGGCTGAAAAAGCCGGAGCGCGTGTCGTCATCCAGACAGGGAAAGGCAAAGGGGCTGCGGTACAGCAGTCGTTCAACATCATACAGAAGGACATCACCGTCATGATAGACGGTGATGGGACCTATCTGCCCGAAGAGGTGGGCAGGCTTATATCACCGATAAGGGACGGGCTGGCGGACCATGTCATGGGGAACAGGCTGGCCAAGTTCGAAAAAGGCGCGTTTACCCGCTTAAACCTGTTAGGGAACAAGATACTGAACTTCGCGTTCAATCTTGAGTATCATGTGAAGCTGAATGACATACTGACCGGTTACAGGGCCTTCAGTAAAAAAGCGTTAAAAAATGTCCATCTAAACCAGTCAGGGTTTGGCATCGAGGCCGAGCTTACAGTCGAAAGCGTTAAGAAAGACCTGAAGTTGTACGAGGTCCCCATAACATACCTGGCCAGGGCTCCGGGCGCGGTGACCAAGCTAAATCCTCTCGAGGACGGCTTCAAGATAGGATATACCATTTACAAGCTGGGCAAGACCTATAATCCGTTACTTTATTTTAACATAATGGGCATGCTTTTCATGACCGCAGGCGGACTTACAGGAGTATATGTCGTCATAGACTGGTTTAAAGGAATAAATCACTTCCCGATGACGATACTGGTCGCTCTTCTGATTCTGACGGGAATACAGCTATTTATCCTGGGATATCTGGGAGATCTTATCGTCCAGACACAGCGGGAGATGCTGAGAGAATTAAGAAGACAGTGATCCCCCGACAGGATCACCCGGACATTTTTAATCTTTTTCGGGCCATAATTCCGTTTCCACCGGCTCGATATGAATGTATACTTCTTTTACTCCGGGGATATGCGTTTTTATCTTATCCTCCACATGATGGACTATCTCATGCTGCCTGAAAACTGTAGTATTCCCGGAAAGCGTCAAATGCAGGTCCACAAAAATATGGTCTTCCATGCCCCTCGTCCGGATATTATGGCAGGTCTTCACACCGGGAGCGTCTGATACCAGCCTTTCTATATCTTCCGGGTTAAGCACTGCATGGTCCGTCAATATATGGGCGTTCTTTGTAAAAATCTGAAATGCCACTTTCAATATCAACAGCGCGATTAGCAGAGACGCTATCGAATCAAGTAACGAGAACCCGAAGTATGATGCGATAAGTGATATCAGGACCGTCAAGGATACAAGAACGTCACTTCCCGTATGTGCGGAATCCGACAGTAAAATATCACTTTTTAGCCTCGTCCCCTCCTTGAACTCATACCTGCTTACGAACACGTTAACGATTATGGTGAATATTATCACTGCAAAGCTGATAATGGTGACATCGGGGGATACAGGGTTCATCAGCCGATTTATTGCCGAGTAAAGTATGTTCAATGATACGAGCACGAGCATAATTGATATGGCAAGGGCGGCGATAGTCTCGAACTTTTGATGGCCATAGGGATGCGTCGCATCACGCGGGCGTGATGCAAGTGATATCCCGATGAGTCCGGTAATATTGGACATCCCGTCTGAAAAAGAATGGATCCCGTCCGCTATAAGGCTCATGCTGTTAGCCATATACCCCACGATAAGCTTTGCAATCGATACAAATAGATTTAAAAATAAGGTTATGATAAGGACAAAACGAACCTGCCTGTAATATTGAGGTAGATCGGGGATTTTAAAGTTCATTAACAGCCCTGTATATAATATATTTTCTTAAACTATATATTATACCGTTTTTAAATAATGCGAATAATTTTGGCGATAAATCGACGATAAGCTTTATTTGACAGAGTGCCCTATAAACTCTCACTTACTAAGACCATATGAAAAAGTATATCTTTTAATAAATGCTTAAAAGCGAAAGCAATACGAGGATAGTGTCTCACTAAGCGCTCTCCGAGTAATTATAAATCTATAAAAATTCAAACTAACAATATTAATACATTATAACACCCATTCAATACGGACGGGATATCTGTGAAGGGCCCTGGCGTAAAAAAATTAATATCATCACTGACAGGTATGATATTCATAATCATTTTTGTAATTATACCGTTAGCCTGCAATGCTATTGCAGCAAGCGGCAGCCCCACCATATCAGCCAATCTTACCGATGTAAGCCCCTCTCCCACGATCACCCCGGAGCAGCCGCTGCGACAGGTCTTTTCCAGCCCGAAATGGGAGATCGACCATGTCACCATAATGGTCAATAATTCGGGCGGGCCGATAGAAGTCCATGCATACATAGATGACAGGTCTAACGTCAATATCATACCAATCAAGGCGGGAGAGAACAGGAAGGTATCGACTAATCCGATCATCGCCGAGACAGGGCAGATAGTGAATTTTGGGTTCATGGCATATGAGAACGGTTCCCTGATAGATTCCAGGGAAGGTACGTTCACAGTTATCCAGACACCTACGCCGACACCATTACCTCCCGAGACAGCAAGCATAAAAGGCACGATACTGGATGCTGTCACAAACAATCCGGTCGTCGGGGCAGAAGTTATCATAGTCTCAAAGACATATGATAAACAGTACCCGACCGCAGTCACCGATGAATATGGTTCCTTCAAGCTGGATAAAATGTACCCGGACAAATACTCGATCACAGTCAAGGCGACAGGCTATAAACCAGCATACCTGGACCTGGACAGGATCGACGGAGATCAGGTATTATCGGATATTAAGCTTGAAAAATATGTAGCAGCTACAACAACACCAACACCTTCGCCCGAACCATCAGCAGTACAGGGATGGTTAAATCTATTGACAAGCCCTCAGGCATGCGTTGCCTTTATCTCATCGACAGTGGCCGTCATTGTGAGCCTTACGGTCATATATGAATGGCTCCAGAGGCAAAAAGAGAGACGCAAAAAAGAAGGGCAGTAATAAGTATTACAAAGCTCTTAGCACTACGAATTTTAGAAAAAAGCCATGAATAACTTATGGCATAGCCCTATAATTAAACAGAGATCTTCGTGTCTTCCGGCCAATTGCCTTTGTGTAAGAATTCTAAGGGCTTTGGAGCCCTTATAACTTCAGAAAATTTTTACATGCGGCATATAACGACTTGTGAGATAGCCCCTTGTTCATTATGGCATCCAGATATAATAGAAAGAAATGCCGAAACCCAAAGGTTAAAGTATAATAAATAGAATTACCTTAGTGATAAACCATGTTTAGAAGGAATCGTTTTATTTGGTGATGTCAGATTCTTTGACACCACATTGAGAGATGGCGAACAAACCCCCGGCGTAAGCCTGGAGCCCGAGGAAAAGGTCTGGATCGCAAAGAACCTGGACTCCCTGGGCGTGGACGTGATAGAGGCTGGTTCTGCGATAACGTCCGAAGGCGAGCGTAAAGGCATTAAAGCCGTCGTTAAGGAGGGTTTGAAAGCCGAGATCTGTAGTTTTGCTCGTTGTTTAAAGACAGACGTCGATTATGCCCTCGAATGCGAGGTAGATTCGGTACATCTTGTCGTATCAGTCTCGGACCTTCACATAAATGAGAAGCTTAAAAAGGACCGCGAGACCGTAAAACAGATGGCCGTCGACATGGTCGAGTATGCCAAAAGACACGGACTGATAGTGGAGCTTTCAGGCGAGGACGCGTCAAGGGCTGACCTCGATTATCTTGCGTCGTTATATAAGGCGGGAGTGGACGCGGGCGCAGACAGGCTATGTTTTTGCGACACCGTCGGTGTGCTCCGCCCGGAGATGACATATGACATATTCTCAAAGCTGTCTTCCGGGCTAAAAGCACCGATCAGCATCCACTGCCATGATGACTTAGGGCTGGCGACGGCGAATACCGTAGCGGCACTGAGAGGCGGAGCTGCACAGGCGCATGTGACCATAAACGGCATCGGGGAGAGAGCCGGCAATACGGCGCTCGAAGAGGTCGTCATGGTATTAAAGTCGCTGTACGGCGTTAACACTAAGATAGTGACGGAAAACCTGTATCCGACGTCAAAGCTCGTTAGCAGGCTCATGGGCATCCCGCTGGCGCCAAACAAATCGCTTGTGGGGGATAACGCTTTCATGCACGAGTCTGGTATCCATACGCATGGCCTGATGGCTAACACCATGACATATGAGCCCATAACCCCGGAGATCATAGGGCGTAAAAGGCAGATAGTGCTTGGAAAGCATGCCGGAAGGACGTCGGTGGCAATGGCGCTGAGAGAGATCGGGCTCGTCGCGACCGATAAACAGCTCGACGAGATCACAAGGCAGATAAAGGATCTTGGCGATAAGGGCAAGAAGGTCACGGACGCCGACCTTATGTCAATAGCGGACAGCGTGCTGGGCATAAAGACGGAAGCAAGGATAAAGCTTATCGACTGTACCGTGCTCTCTGGCAACAGGGCGACGCCCACAGCGTCAGTCAAGGTCATGATAGACGATGAGGAGATCGTCGAGTCGGGAGTGGGGCTTGGTCCGGTCGATGCGGCACTGAACGCTTTGCGCAAATCGGTAATGGGCGTGGCCGACCTAAAGCTCGATGAATACCGTGTAGAGGCCATAACCGGAGGTACGGACGCTATAGTGGAAGTATGGGTCAAGATGTCGCGCGATACCCAGGTGATAAGCGCAAGAGGCGCAGGTCCTGATATCATAATGGCATCCGTACAGGCGTTCGTAGAGGGCATGAACAGGCTCATCCAGGAAAAGAACGGCATTTCAAAGGCCAGATAAAGGGTTGAGTCTTATATGAAAAATAATGATAAACTATTAATAGGTTTAAAAACTTACAGGTCGAAAGCGGCAAGTGCCGCATTTTCCAGTGATATAAAATTAAAGGAGGTTAGCAGGTGAGTGCAAAGGAGTCGGAGAGATTTTCCGGCGCAAAGTCGCTGATCAAATCTCTCGAATACGAGGGTGTCGATACTATTTTCGGATACCCGGGTGGCGTTGTGCTCCCCATATATGACGAGCTGTTCGACTCGGACATCCGTCATATACTGGTGAGGCATGAACAGGCCGCGGCGCATGCAGCCGATGGCTATGCTAGGGCGACGGGGCGCACAGGCGTATGTCTGGCGACCAGCGGCCCGGGGGCTACGAACTTAGTAACAGGAATAGCCAACGCATACATGGACTCGGTACCCATGGTAGCGCTCACCGGACAGGTAGCGACCAACCTCATAGGGAACGACGCGTTCCAGGAAGCGGATATCACCGGGATCACTATCCCCATTACAAAGAATAATTACCTGATCAAGGACGCAAAGGAGCTGCCCCGGATAATAAAAGAGGCTTTTTACATTGCCTCCACCGGGAGGCCCGGGCCGGTCCTTGTGGATATACCCAAGGACGTTTCCACGTCCATAATCAATTACGAGTATCCGGAGACTATAGAGATCAAGAGCTATAAGCCGACGTTCGCAGGCCACCCGAAACAGATCAAGAAAGCCTGCGAGCTTATCGAGAAAGCTGAGCGCCCCGTGTTATATATCGGCGGCGGAGCCATCATATCAGGGGCTCATGATGAGATATTCAGCCTTGCAGAACTCTTGATGGCGCCTGTCACCACTACGTTGATGGGTAAGGGCGCGTTCCCCGAAGACCATCCGCTTTCGCTTGGCATGCTGGGGATGCACGGCACCAGATACGCGAACTATGCCATCATAGACTCGGACCTTTTGATAGCCATAGGCGCAAGGTTCGACGACAGGGTCACCGGCAAGATAGAGAGCTTCGCGCCGAACGCAAAGGTCATCCACATAGACATCGACCCCGCCGAACTGGGCAAGAACGTAAAGGTGGATGTGCCTATCGTAGGCGACGCGAAGATGATCCTCAAGAAGCTCATATCCACGCTCAAGATCAAGCTGCCCAGGACGCAGGAATGGATGAGGAAGATCGAGACGTGGAAAAAGGAATTCCCGCTAGACTATGAAGTCTCGGGAAAGGACTTGAGGCCCCAGTATATAGTCCAGCAGCTTAACGAGCTTTGCAGCGACGGCATATTCTGTACCGAGGTCGGGCAGAACCAGATGTGGGCGGCCCATTATATAAGAACGAAGAAACCGCGCACGTTCATATCCTCAGGAGGCCTGGGCACTATGGGATACGGATTCCCGGCAGCAATGGGTGCCAAGGTCGGATGTCCCGATAAGGATGTCTGGGACATCGCGGGCGACGGCAGCATCCAGATGAACATACAGGAGCTTGCAACGGTCGTGGAGAACGACATCCCCGTCAAGGTGGCCATACTGAACAACATGTACCTCGGGATGGTCAGGCAATGGCAGGAGCTGTTCTATAACAGGCGCTACTCGTTCACTAACATGAAAGGCCAGCCGAACTTCGTCAAGGTCGCAGAGGCCTATGGCGCGGAAGGCATCGAGGTCACTAAAAAGTCCGAGGTCAGGGATGCCATCAAGAAGGCGCTGAAGAGCGATAAGCCGGTCTTCATCGACTTTAAGGTGACCAGGGAAGAGAACGTTTTCCCGATGGTGCCGGCAGGTGCGGCTATCAACGAGTTCGTCGAATACGGAGGGTTCAGGTAATGGCTGAAGAGGCAGGAAAAGCATTGAATTCACATACCCTTTCAGTGCTTGTGGAGAACAAGCCGGGTGTCCTTACAAGGGTGGCAAGCCTTTACGCAAGGCGCGGCTATAACATAGACAGTCTTACAGTGGGCGTAACGGAGAACCCGACAATATCCCGTATGACGATAGTTGTGCACGGCGACGAGAATGTCATCGAGCAGGTGACGAAGCAGCTTAACAAGCTCATAGACGTCATCAAGGTCGTTGACATATCGCCCCAGGAATCTGTGGACAGAGAGCTGGCCTTGATAAAGGTATCCGCAGATGCCAGCAACCGCTCCGAGATCATACAGATAGTCGATATCTTCAGAGCGAAGATCATCGATGTCAGCCCAAAGAGCCTGATCATTGAAACAACAGGCAGCGGCGATAAGATCGATGCTCTGGAAGAACTTATGAGACCGTTCGGCATCAAAGAGATGGTGCGTACTGGTAAGGTCGCTCTGGTCAGAGGGGTCAAACTGACACAGTTTGATAAATGATCTTATTTTCTTTTTTAATTTTAGTTTCATAGAACAGTTTTGTTCCAGTACACTGGCCATTATTTAATTGATAATTGTTAGAAGCTGCTAAAGATAGTGATCAATTTAAGGAAAACCTGATTCTCTGTTACATTAATACTTTTTTCAAGCTTTTTTTCACCACGAAATCTTTGATGAGCGGGTTCTTGCTCAGGTTTTAAAAATGAAAAAAAACATATGATCACTTCCTGGTTTCCAGGATATGGTTTTTATGGTTGTGCCTGTCGGATGGCAGGTAGGCACGTAACCTCACAGAAACACAGAACCACAAAATTTTTTTATATGATTTTTTAAGAGCACAAAAAGCACTAAGAATTTACTCACCAAACCACAAAGGGCTCAAGTATCACCGTCAACGCACAAACACCTCTAACGCTCGGCTCAACGCACTAACCTCTCTAAGTCACCAACGCTAAAACAAGACACGAACATTCCCCAAAGCACGAAAGTTTAATATCCCGGTTTGTGTTCTCCTTGACTTATAGCAGGGTGCTGTCCCGTTTTTTCTGTATTTTTATATTATTGGGTATATTTTTTAGCCCTGTACTTTCATATTATTGTTTGGAGAAAGATAACATGAAAGGTACAAGGCCGTATTCTTATAGGAGGTCTA